>JAYTBD010000715.1:0-3249 GCA_043737155.1 Fimbriiglobus sp.
TGCCGCTGGCCCCAGCGCCGGTGCCGTTCCAACTCAACGTGATGCCGCACTCGTCCCAAGCCACACTGACCGGTATCCCGGCCATGCCTTCGACGTCGCACGGCCATGCGGTCGCAACATCCCCCGGAACTTCCTTCCAGCGGTTGCATTTCGTGTACCCGTCGGCCGTCTATGCGACTCCGATCCCACCGCAGCCCGTCGGTCACCCCATGCCGTGGATGGCCAGCATCGCACCGGCTTCCACCAAACCCAAGACGCGCGTGTTCGAAGTCGCCGACCTCGTGCACGCCCCGCTGCAAATCCTCGGCGCCGCGGCGCTGGAGAACACCAAAGGCACGACCGCCCATCAGCTCATGAAGCTGATCGTGGCGATGGCCAAGCCCGACACATGGGAGCGCCACGGGGGCGCCGGCAAGATCGAATTCATCGCCGCGTCGGACTGCCTTTGCGTCACCAACTCGCCCGAGGCCATTGCGGAAGTGACCAAGATCCTCGACGCCCTGCGCCGGTTGCAGGATCACGGAGTCGTTTTAGAAGTGACGCAACTCACGGCCCCGGCCGGGTTCGGCGCCAAAGCGGGTTGGCCGACCGTCGACGACAAAGGCAAGGCCGCGCCGAGATTGTGTACGCCCGAGGAAGTGAAGAAGGCCGTGCTGGACATGAAGGGCGATAAACGAGTCAGCGTCATGAGCAACCCGAAGATGACCTGCTTCGACGGGCAAGCCGGTACGTTCCAAGTCCTCCAAGCTGTACCCGTCGCCAAAACCTCGGGTGGCCCGGTGCAGGCCGTCGAGTACAGCCAAGTCGAAATCGGGACGAAATTCGAGTGCGTGCCGACCGTGTCGATGGACGGGAAAACCATCGCGCTGAAACTGAATACGGTGTACAGCGCCCTCAACAACGGCGGGGGCGTCTCGACCATCCAGAATCGCAGCAGTGTCGCGCTGCCGTGCGGGAACTCCGCCATCGTTTACCTCGGGACGATGACCGCCGAGGAACGCATCGAAACCCGGATCCCCGCGTTCTCGAAACTGCCGTACCTCGATCGGCTCTTCCGCAACACCGGCGTCCGCACCGTCGAACAGGACATTTACCAAATCGTCACCGTCCGCATCCGCAAAGAGGCGGACGTCGCCGCGCCAGCCGCACCCTGCGCCAAGCCGGCCTGCGGGGTCGAATTGAATCTCACCGCACCCAAGCCGGTCGTGGTTCCGAAGCAGGTCCTCAGTCACGGGATCAGCTGGTTCAGCGGACAGTGAGTCGAATCGGATCGTCGCAGCATCGACCGCAGGCCCCTCGGCTGCGGTCGCGTTCGTTACCGTCCAGTTCGTCCAGTTCGTCCACTCGGAGGGGGCAGCGTCACCGGACGATCAATTCATGCTCCGGCGCGAATTCCTTTCCCATACCCCAAATCCCGCACCCCGCACCCGAAACCCCGATTTGCTCTTATCCCGCGCGTGAACTATGGTTGCGCGTGAATATGCCCCCGGTCACCGTTTGCCCCCGGGTCCGAATGGATTGGTCCAAGTCGCAACCCGTTCGCCACCCGATCGTCGCCCACGCGATGAGCCTCGGGCTACTGATGCTCCCCGCGGCGCTGCTCGGCATCGCCGCCGACCGCTACGGATCTCCGCTGCTGATGGTGGGGGCCATCGCCGAACTGCTCGCGGGGTGTCTGCTCCTGCGCACGCGGGAAGTCTGGAAGCCGCCCGCGAGCGCCACCCTCATCTTGCTCTACCTGATGGGCCTCGGCTGGATGTGGTTCGCCATCCAAGGCCCGGCCGACGCATACGTCCGCTTCGCCCGCGGTCTGTTCATTTTCGTCGCGCTCCTGCTGTTCGCCCTGCTCGACCTCACCCGCACCGGCGTCGAACCGCGCCGCCGGGCGCGCCGACTGACCAACCGCCTGCTCACCCGCGCCGGCTGGCCGAAGACGCTCCCCGAATTCGCCCGCATCCCCGAAGTGATGGAATTGCAATCCGTCGTCCGCGAAGATCCGACGCTCGTTTTGATTCTGCTCGACGACCGCCGGCCCGACGTGCAACTCGCCGGATTGTCCGCGCTCCAAGGTCGGCCCTACTGGCGCTGGGACGAAGCCGGGACGCTGTTGAAAATGGCCCGCACGACCCAAGTTCCCGAAGTGAAGATCCTCGTGGTGCTCGCCTTGGGCACCGCCGACAACGCCGACATCATGGCCGGCGTCGTCGAGTTCTTGAAGGACCCGTCGAAGGACGTCCGCACGGCCGCGAGCAAATCGCTGCTCATGGGCGGCGAGCAGCGCTGGGCGATCGTCCGCACCGCCTTCCGCAACCTGCTCGCCGATCCGCTGTACCTGTCCGACGGGGCGCTCCCCGGCGCCGCCGGGAACTTGGCCCCCGTGGCCGTGTGCGACCTCACCGGTTGGGCCACCGAACCGGGCCCGATCTCCGAGCGCTCCGTCCTGACGCTGCTCGACCACTTCCACACGCTGCTTCAAACCGATGACAATCCCGGCCTGCCCGCCGAACTCGGCCGGCAGCTCACCGAGGAATCGACGCCGCCGATCCTGCGCGTCGAACTGGCGCACCTGCTGCACCAGCACATGCTGATCCCCGAGGATCTGCTCGACCGCATGACCGACGCCGACCAGCCCGGCCCCGTGCGATTGCTGGCGGCCGACATCATGCTGAAGGCCGACCCGACAGACGGCACCGCGCTCGACGTACTGCGCGGCCTCGGCCGGCAATCGAACCGCGACACGGCCTTGGCCATCGCCCGGATTTTGCAGAACCGCCTCCAACTCGACCTCGGCCTCCCCGGCGGCGACACGGCGCCCACGAGCAAGCAATCGATCGACACCACGCAGAAGGTGCTCCGTTGGGCCACCGGCCGCGGGTTGGTCATCGGCCTCGAAGAAACGCCGGTGGAGAACACCGATTCGATGCTGAGCGCGATGGTGTTCGGCCCCGGCGGCATCCACCCGGGCGCGCAACCCACGCCGATCAGCGGCCCCACCTCGGCCCCCGGCGTCAGCCCGACCAACCGCTGGCAAGAGCGGCGGTGATGGCGACCGCGTTCGGCCGTGCCAGTGGTGCGTAGCAGTTATTTTGTTAGCCGGACGCGCCAGCGACGGCTGCGTTTGGGTTGACTCAATTTGTCGGGATCATCTAGTAACCCGTTCGTAGCCGTCGCTGGCGCGTCCGGCTAACAAAATAACTGCTACGCACCACTGGCACGGCCGAACGCGGTCGCCATCACCGCCGCTCTTGC
>JAYTBD010000716.1:0-3246 GCA_043737155.1 Fimbriiglobus sp.
TCAGGTCGAGTTCGCCGGTGAAATTGTGGACGAACGCGAGTGAACCGGGCAGCCCGTCCGCGATCCACTTCTTGCGGAGCCACTCTTTTTGAAGCGGCGCCGTCGCGAGTTTCTCCGCCGACTCACCCGACTTCGGCTTTGCCAGAGGATCGAACCGGATCTCGGCCGTGCTGAGTTCGTCCGCGATCATCGCGACCGAAATGGGGTTCGCGGTCCGGTCGACCTTCAACCACACCCAAACTCTATTCCCGACTTTGAGCTGTTCCAACCGACCCCACCAACCGGCGATCTTCACCTCGGCGTCGGGTTCCACACTCCAGACTTTGGCCACCTTTTCGCCGTCGAGCAGCAGCGAGATCGTGCGCGATTTCGCATCGACCGCCTTGACGACGCCGAAAGGTTTGGGCAGCAGTCGCAAGAACTCCGCCTTGCCCGCGATCATCTTGACCTTGTCGTTCGCGCTCTCTTTCGTCTTCTCGTCGAGTTGCGTAGTCGGGTACTCGGCCGACCATGCGAACCATCGGCAGACGACGCTATCCACCCATTCGAGCGTCCACCCCTTCAACTCCCCCTCAATCCCCCGGCCGTCGATGCCCCATGTCGTGCCCGTTTCGTTGTCGGTGATTGCCCCGTTCTTCTCGGCGAAGCTCAATGTGCGACTCGGCAGCACCTTCCCGTCCGGCAGCGGTTGGCCGGCATCGGCGGGCGAGATGCCGTTCTTGTCCGGCTTCGGACTTTTCCACTTCCGCGGTTGGCCGGCGAGGGTCTTGTACGCGGAGGCCCCGCCGAAGAGTACGATGTCCGACGCGCCGAGCTTGTCTGTGCGCAGCCGGGGGAAATCCTTCAGCGGGTACGCTTTGACCGCATCGCCGACGCGGATGCCCAGTACCGACTCTTCGGGTTTCAATCGCGGATCCACTTTCGCCGTCCGAGATTTCACCGACTCGGCGTTCGACTCGGTGGGGAGTTCCACGGGCTTGTACTTCTCGTGCATCTCGTAGGCGACCGCATTCGAGTTGCGGGCCATCGCTTCGCCCCAGGTGCTGGCGAACGCGGGCACGGTCGGCAATCGCTCGCCCTTGCGCGGGCCCTCGATCCCGAGTCCGCTCAGCGCGGAGAAGATCGTGTCGTCGGTGGTATCTTTGATTGCAAGGACGCCATAGCGCCAGCCGTGAAAAACGAAGTTGTAGTTGGGGGCGAAGCCGCGCACGAAACCGGCGTCCGGGTCGTAGACGAAGACGCCGTAGCTGTCCGAGATGACGCGGTACTTGCTCAGAAAGAAGCGGATCGGGATCGCCCCGCCGTCGGAGTAGCCGCGGATCCAGCACAGCGCCGGCTCCGTCGATTTGAGTTCGTCCTTGCGCCGCTTCGCTTCATCGATGCAATGCGAGCAATTCGGATTCACGAGGGTCGGGAAAGCGTTCGGCTGTTGTGCCGAGGTCGCCGAAGCCAGTATGAGAAGCAGGCCACAAACTCGCATGGAGAAGCCCCCGGAGTGTTGGAACGACCGACTATCTTACGGTTCACCCGCCGATCCGCGACTTCGTTCCGCCCCGCGCCTAGAATGTTCCGATGACCAAGGCCCCTCAGATCCTCGACGCGCTTTGGGCACGCGGGTCGCCGTGTCCCTTCGACGAAATCATCGACGTCCGTTCGCCCGTGGAATATGCGGACGATCACCTCCCCGGCGCCGTCAACTTGCCGGTGCTCGACGATGACGAACGGGCCGAGGTCGGCACGATCTACCGCCGGGACGGCGCATTCGCCGCCGCGAAGATCGGGGCGGCTTACGTCTCGGGGCATATCGCCGCGCACCTCCGCTCGCACTTCGACGGCAAAGGGAGAGAGTACCGGCCGCTCATTTATTGTTGGCGCGGCGGCGAGCGCTCGTCGAGCTTAGCCACGGTGCTGGCCCGCGTCGGTTGGCGGACCACCGTGCTCGCGGGCGGCTACAAAACGTACCGCGGCCACGTCCGCCGCGAACTGGACGCCTTGCTGCCCCGATTCGAGTACCGTATCGTCTCGGGGGCGACGGGGTCGGGCAAAACGCGGTTGTTGTACGCCTTGGCCGCGCGCGGGGCGCAAATGCTCGACCTCGAAGGGCTGGCCGGCCACCGCGGTTCGGTCCTCGGCGGATGCGGACCACAGCCTTCGCAGAGGCGGTTCGATTCCCTGTTGCTATCGGCGTGCGACGCATTTATTCCCGATGCCCCGATCTGGATAGAAGCGGAGAGCAGCCGGATCGGCGATGTGTATCTGCCGGCGGGCCTCTGGGCGAAAATGCGATCGGCTCGCGGGATCGAAGTCCGGATGCCGCTCGAAGCGCGGGTGAGCCATCTGCAGACGGAATATGCGAATCTGATCGCCAGCCCCTCGGAGTTGAAGGGGAAACTGCGGCTATTGGTGGCGCGATACGGTCACCGGCAATTCGAGGCGTGGTGTTCGCTGGCCGATGCGGGGGAATGGGCCGGGCTCGCCGCGTCGCTGCTGGCGATCCATTACGACCCGGCCTACGCCGCCTCGACGGACCGTTACTATCCGAACGTGACGGCGACGGAGGTGATGCCCGACGCGCTGCCGGAGACGCTGAGCGCGTTGGCCGCAAGACTGCATCCGGTCAGCCGCTCCGGCGGAGCAAACGCAGCGCGTTGAATACGACCAACAGCGTGGCACCCGAATCGGCCGCGACTGCGGTCCACATCGACGAGTGATTGAACAGGGTCAGAATCACGAAGACCGCCTTCACCCCGAGCGCGAACGCGATGTTCTGCCGAATGACGCTGAGCGTCTGTCGGGAGTGCCTGACGAGCCACGCAAGCTTGCTTAGATCGTCCGACATAAGTGCGATGTCAGCAATCTCGATTGCGGCATCGGTGCCGATTGCCCCCATCGCAATGCCGATAGTCGCCCGGCCCATCGCCGGGGCGTCGTTCACGCCATCGCCGATCATCGCCACGGCGCCGTACTTAGTGACCAACGTCTCGATCTTGGCCACTTTGTCTTCGGGGAGCAGTTCCGCGTAGACCTCATCCACCCCCGTTTCGCGTGCGATGGCGTCCGCGGTTCCCCGGTTATCCCCGCTGAGCATGACGATATGCTCGATCCCAGCAGTCCGCAGATCGGCGATGGCCTGTTTCGCTTCGGGGCGAACCGTATCGGCGAGCGCGATGAAGCCGCAGACGTGGCGGTCGTTACCGACGACGACAATGGCCCGGCCGGCCGCGGACATCGCCTCCAACCGTTCGT
>JAYTBD010000717.1:0-3238 GCA_043737155.1 Fimbriiglobus sp.
CCGAACCCCGTCAGGGGTCGGGTGAAGCATCGGAGCGCAGTTGGTGTAGGGAACTTACCCGACCCTTCACGGGGTTCGGCACGCCAATTCGAGCACGCCATCCGGCACGCCGGGAGTGAACCGATGATTTGGGACATCTGCATCCGCCGGCCGATCTTCACGCTGATGCTCATCCTCGCGCCGGTGGTGCTCGGGGTCGCGTCCTACTCGCGCTTGGGCGTCGAGCTGTTTCCCAACGTCGACATCCCCGTCGTCGTGGTGACCACGACGCTCAAAGGCGCGAGCGTCGACGAAATGGAATCGTCGGTGACCAAGCCCGTCGAGGAAGCGGTGAACACCGTCTCCGGAATCGACGAGCTGCGCAGCACGACCAAGGAAGGCGTGTCTCAAATCGTCGTCGGCTTCAAGCTCGAAAAGAACGGCGACCTCGCGGCTCAGGAACTCCGCGACAAGATGACGCTCGTCCAAGGCCAACTCCCCGCCGGCACCGATTACCCCAAAGTGGAGAAGTTCAACCTCGACGCGACGCCGGTGGTCACCATCGCCATCTCGGGGAAGCGCAGCCTGCGCGAGATCACCGAGATCGCCAAGAAGCTCATCAAGGAAGACATCGAAGGGAACGTCTACGGGGTCGGCGCCGTCATCCTCGTCGGCGGTCAGCAGCGGGCCATCAACGTCACCGTCGACCCGGACAAACTCCGCGCCCGTGAACTCTCGGTGCTCGACATCCGCAAGGCGCTCACCGATCAAAACCTCGAGTTGCCCGGCGGTAAGATCGACCAGGGCCGGCGCGAGGAAGGCCTGCGGACCGTGGGCCGGGTGAAGGAGGCGCGCGACTTCCGCGACCTCGTGCTCGCCACGCGCAACGGCCATCAGATCCAACTCCGCGAGGTCGGCTCCGGCGATGGCGTCGAAGACGGCGTCGAGGAACCGCGCGGCCTCAGCCGGCTCGACGGCGATGCCGCGGTGAGTTTGATCGTCCAGAAGCAGTCGGGCGGGAACACGGTCAAGGTCGCCGAGGCGGTGAAGGCCCGGCTCGAATTGATCAAGCCGACGCTGCCCGCGGACATCCGCGTCGAGGTCATCCGCGATCAATCGCTGTTCATCAAAGGCTCGATCGACGAGGTGAAGTTCCACCTGCTGCTCGCGGCGATCCTCGTTTCCGCGGTACTGCTGCTCTTCATCCGCGATTGGCGCACGACCATCATCGCCGCGCTGGCGGTGCCCACGAGCATCATCGGCACCTTCGCCCTCATGGATTTCATGGGCTTCAGTTTGAACAGCATGACGCTGCTCGGGCTGATCCTCGCCGTCGGCATCGTCATCGACGACGCGGTCGTGGTGCTCGAGAACGTCTTCCGCCACATGGAGGACTACGGTCGCACACCCCTCGAAGCGGCCAGCGTGGCCACAAAAGAAATCGCCTTGGCGGTGCTGGCCACGACGCTCTCGCTGGCGGTCGTGTTCGCGCCGATCGCGTTCATGTCCGGCCAAGTCGGCCGCTTCTTCAACAGCTTCGGGTTCGTCGTCGCCTTCTCGATCATCTTGTCGATGATCGTCAGCTTCACGCTCACGCCGATGCTCTGCGCCCATTTTTTAAGGGCACCGAAGAAGAAAGAGGGCGCCTCCAGTCACAGCCAATCGCAGCGCGGATTCTGGGGCTGGGTCACGCGGCGCTACCTCGGCGTCCTCGGCTGGAGCCTCGGCGGCCGCTGGGGTTGGCACCGCTTGGTCATCATCGGCACGGCGGTCGCGGTGATGATGACGACGCCCGGATTGTTCCTCGCAGTCGGCTCCGACTTCGTGCCGAAAGACGACCAGAGCGAGTTCGAAGTCGCGGGGACGCTGCCCGAAGGGACGACCTTGCAGGAGGCTGGCGACATCTGCGCCGAACTCGAAGCGAAGATCGCCGGGGTCCGCGGCGTGACCAACGTCTTCACGACCATCGGCGAAACCAACGGCCGGCAGGCCAAGGGGCAGGGCGACGTCACGCGCGTCACCATTTATTGCCGCATGGTCGATCTGCGCGAGCGCGATTACTCGCAGAAGGACGCGATGGCCGAAGCGCGTACGGCGATGGCCGCGTATCCCGACTTGCGGCTGCTGGTGCAGGAGGTCAATCTGTTCAGCAGCAAGGCGTTCAAGAACTCGCAAGTCGAACTCAGCCTGCGCGGGCCGGACGGCGAGAAGCTCGACGCCTACGCCGCCGAGGTGGTGAAGTGGATGCGCGCCGACCCGCGCTTCACCGACGTGGACACCAATGCCGCCGTGCGGACGCCCGAAATGCAGGTGATCATCAACCGGCAGAAAGCGGGCGACCAAGGCGTGAACGTGCAGGCCATCGCTTCGACCCTCGGCGTCCTCGTCGGCGGCGAACCGATCTCCAAGTTCAAGGACGGCCCCGACCAGTACGACGTTTGGTTGCGCGCCGACTTGAAGAACCGCAACCGCCGCGAAGCGATCTCGTCTTTGACGGTGCCGAGCGCCACGGGGCAACTCGTGGAACTGCGCAACGTCGCCGAGCTGCAAGCCGAGCGCGGCCCGGCCACCATCGAGCGCTACAACCGCCAGCGCCAAGTGACCGTGACGTGCAACCTCGCCCCCGGCATCCCGCTCGGCAACGTGCTGCCCGTGATCAACGAGAAGGTGGAATCGCTGGGGATGCCGCCGGAGTACCACACCGAGCAGCTCGGCGAAGCGAAGCTCATGGCCGATTCGAACTCGAACTTCGCGCTCGCTTTCGGGCTGGCGTTTTTGTTCATGTACATGATCCTCGCCGCGCAATTCGAGAGCCTCGTGCACCCGTTGACCATCCTCATGGCGGTGCCGCTGACGATCCCGTTCGCGCTGCTGTCGCTGCTGATCCTACAAACGCCCCTCGACATTTACGCGATGATCGGCTTGTTCATGCTGTTCGGCATCGTGAAGAAGAACGGCATTCTGCAGGTGGATTACACAAACGTGCTGCGGGCGCGCGGCCTGCCCCGAAACGAAGCGATCCTCGGGGCCAACGAAGCGCGGTTGCGCCCGATCTTGATGACGACGATCATGCTCGTCGCGGCGATGATCCCCATCGCCACCGGGGAGGGGCCGGGGGCGAGCGCCCGCGCCAGCATGGCGAAGGTGATCCTCGGCGGGCAGATGCTCTCGCTGCTGCTGAGTCTGCTCATCACGCCCGTGGCCTATTCCGTCTGGGACGACATCACGAATGGATTGGGATCGGTGTTCCGACGCCGAC
>JAYTBD010000718.1:0-3234 GCA_043737155.1 Fimbriiglobus sp.
CCAAGTTTGTCATGTTCTGGCAAGTTCACGACGCTGGACAGTAGCACCCGGCGAGCGTCACTTGGAACCCCCAGCGTCACGGTGCGACCGGTTCAGGAAAAGGGGAGGTTCTGGAAAAGGGGACAGGCATGTTTGTTCCCGGTATCGTGACAATAATAAACATGCCTGTCCCCTTTTCTTGTCCCCTTTTCTTGTCCTTTTCTTGTCGTCGCTTCGGGGATCGTCGTAAGTGTTTGCTATGTTTGACTAATCGCCCGCCCTCCCACTGAGGATGCCATTCGTCGAATTCGTCCAAAAGAGGATGTCAGACACCCGGATGGAATCATTTTCCACGCCCGGTTTCACTTCGGCGTGCGGGCCAACACCGAACCGCTCCTTCGCCTGAAATCGGACACAAACCCTTGCCGCGCATAGGTCGTTCCGAAAGTCGGACGTCATTCCACGGTAGGGTGGGTGGGTACACGCTGGAATGACGACTCCAAGAATTATTGGCGCACCCACTCGCAAATTCCACTTGACCGGCGCCCTGAAAAGCCGGACGATTCGGGCCGGATCGTTGCGCCCCCGCTTGCAGGATACCCACCATGGCCACGGATACGGCCCACGACGTCATTTTCACCATCGTGGAATCCCCGGCCATCGCCGCCCCGCCGATGCCGCGGCGGCGGAACTATTGGCAACTGCCGTTGTTCGTCCTCGGGGTCGTCGCGGCCATCGTCGCTTGGCGCACCTTCCCGCCGCAGCCCGACAACCCGTCCGATCTGTTCCAGAAAGATCTCGGCGCGCTGAAGCAAACCGTCGACCGCAAGCCCGTCGATGCGGGACAACTCATCGAAACCAGCCGCAAGGTCGAAGCCGCCGTCGATCAATTCCCTGCCGAAGCGAACCGGGCCAACTTCCTGCTCGGCTCGACGCACGGCTTCTTGGCCGAGGCCACCGAAGACGCGGAGCACTGGAAGAAATCGGCCCAGTACTTCGCCAAGTGCGATCCCATGACCCTCGCGGACCTTGCCGATCGGGGCCGTTGCATATTCCGTTCGGCGAAGGCCACCGCCGCCATCGGTGCCGGCAACCCGGTCGCACTATTGCCCGCGCTGCAAGCGGTGCCGAACGGGGAAGACCCCGGCGAGCGATCCCGACTGATCGCCGAGACCTGTCTCCGACTCAACCCGCCCGATTGGAAACGTGCCAAAGAAGAGTTCTCCGCGTTCCTCAGCGGCCCGCAGCGGTCGAACTCGAGTACCTCGGCGAAGTACCGGCTGAAGCTTTCGGAACTCTGCTTGCTGACCAACGAACCGGAGAAGGCCCGCGCTTGGCTCCGGCAAATCGACAAGACGGCCGCGCCGGACGTGCAAGCTTTGGCGAAGGTGCAACTCGCCCGCCTCGCGGCCGCGGACAATAACTGGCAGGAGGCCGTCGGCCTGTTCGCCGCGGCGCAGGCGACCCCCGGTTTGCCGAGCGACCAACTCGGGATGATCCGCTACGAAACCGGCAAAGGGTATCTCGCGCTCGACAACAAAGTCGAAGCGGCCACATTTTTCGAGAAGGCCGCGGCGGAGGGCGGACCCGCCGGGCTGGCGGGCAGTTTGAAGCTCGCCGAACTCGCGGCCCGCGATCCGCAGGCCAAGGGGAAGCGGAGCGCCGCCGCCGAGCAACTCGAAGCCGCGGTTAAGAGTCTGAAGCCCGGCGTCGAATTCCGCAATGCCCACGTCAGCCTCGACGATGTCCGCAACGCCTTCGAAGAGACGATCCAAATCTGCATGGCCGAAGGGGACTATTCCACGGCCCTGCGCAGCATCGCGGCGTACGGGGCCGTCTCGCTGCCCGGTCGGGATCGCGAGCGCAAGGCCGAGTGCTACGGCGGTTGGGCCACGTCGCTGGCGGGGCAAACGACGCCGGATGCGGCGCTGCTGGCGAAGGAAAAGTGGAAGCTCGCCGCCGAGGAATACACCGCGCTGGCGGCGGCGCACCCCATCCCCGCAGGGAAGGTCGACCTGTACCGCCGCGGCGCCGCCTGCTTCCGCTCCGCGGGCAACGACCCGGCCGCGCTCGACCTGCTCGATCAACTGCTGCTCGTCAATGGATCCACGGTCGAACAAACCGCGCCGGCGCATTTGGAGAAGGGGGAAATCCTCCTCGCCCAGCAGAAGTTCCGCGAGGGCGTCGAAGCCCTCAAGAAAGCCATCGCCGTCGGCGGGCCGACCGCGACGGTCGCGCAGGTCAAGCTCGGCCGGGCGCACTTGGACGAGGGTCGGCGCAAGATGAGCACCGGCCCGACCCAAACCGAAGGCCGGGGATTGATCGACCTCGGCAAGAACTTGTTGACGCAAGTGGCCAACAAGACCTACGACTCCGCCCCGGAGCGGGATGCCCAACAAGAAGCCCTGTACGATCTCGGCAAAGCGCTGATGCCGGGGAATCTCCCCGAGGCGGAGGCCCGCTTCCGGCAGTTGGTGCAATCGAACCCCTCCGGCACCTTCGCCGAGCGGGCCAAGCTCTACCTCGGCAGTTGCCTGCTGCTATTGGCGCGCGGGGAACACAAGGGCGGCACCCCCCCGGCCGACGCCGAGCGCAAGCTCACCGAAGCCCTCGGGGTGTTCGAGTCGCTGGCGCAATCGAAGACGCCGTACATGGCGGCGCAGGCCGACATCCGCGTCGTCAACGCCACGCTGTTGCTGAAGCGCTACGACGACATGCCGAAGCTGTGCAACGCCACCGCCGAGCGCTACAAGAATAAGCCCGAAGAGCTGATCGTGCTCGGGATGCTCTACGCATCCTACTTCCGGGCCGAACGGCCCGAACTGGCGACGCGCACCCTCGCGCGGATGGAGGATACCTTCGGCACCATGCCCGCGGCCGCTTTCACCGGCGGTATGGACGAGTTCACCAAAGCGTATTGGCAGAAGTGGTTCGACCAAGTCAAGCGGCGCTGAAATCGAGGTTTTATCCGGTTCCCCCTTTCCGCTTCGGAGAGCCGGGTTGCGTGAGCGCCCGGAGATGCAGTCGCAAACTCCGGGCGCTTACGCAACCCGGCTCAGCCCTTCTCTCCGAAGCGGAGGGGGAACCGGGCAGAGACCTTGACATTTTCCTCTGGACGGTCCAGTGCGAAAACATCCAAGAATCATCGCTATACCCGGTGGAGCATGGTCGCGGAGCGGGACGAACAACTCGCGGTGCTGTTGGGCGGGCTGTCGGACCAACTCCGGCAGCGCGGCAACGCCGATCTCGAAGGGA
>JAYTBD010000719.1:0-3233 GCA_043737155.1 Fimbriiglobus sp.
CCCGCGGATCGATTCGGTCATGGCTTCGACGCCATTGCGGAAATCTTCGTCGAGCTTACCCGGGGCCACTCGGATGACAGTCGCTTGGTGCTTGGCCCAAACTCTCTCCAGTGCCTCCGCGGACTCCTTGAATTTCAACTGTTTCAAGTGCAATACTCCGAGATTGAGCAATTGCAACTCGTCCGGCGTAAACTGCGGTTTGTCCGACGCTGTCGACGCCACTTTCACACGGCCGGGTAGTTCATCGAAGGTCACCACGACCGTCACGCGCTCCGTCTTGGCGAGGTTGCCGAGGTTCTTGGCGTTAGCCGCCAACACTCGGATGACCTGCTCCGCGATGTCGCCCGGCTTGCACATCGGCGAACGCTCCGCTTTTAGCTTCGCGTGAGGGTTGACCAACGATTCGATTTTCTCGCCGGCGATCTCGTATTTCGTGCGTTCCCAAGCGGTCTTCGGCGCCGCTTCTTTCAAGTCCTTGGCGAAGGCGCCCCCCTCGTGGCATTGGGAACAAGCGAGCGCCAACGCTTGCCCTTTGTGAACAACTCGGTGGGGCGACCCTTCGTGTGCCACATCCGCGTGGCACTGGCTGCAGTTGTTGCCCAACCCCACGGCGTTGGTTTTCGGATCGACCGTGAGGTCGGCCCCGGCCGGGATACGCAGGGTGTAAACGATCCCGCCGCCGGGGAGAGCCGTGCCGTCGAACGGGCCGATCGGCTGACTCAACTGATGACTGGGCAGAAGCGTTGCTACCAGTGGCCGATTGACAGTGCCGCTGCCGAGGAACGGATTCATTACCGCCGTTGGATTCCACTGATGTGGCGGTAGTTGCATCTCCGCTTTATCCGCGAAGCCGAGCTCGCGGTTCAGCAGCCGGCGCAGCACTTCGACATCGACCGACTGACGTTCCTTTTGCAATAGCGAATCGACTTCGGCAACCACCTCCGGTGTTTGGGCCATCGCGGTCGCGGTCGTTCCCATCAGGGCGATAAATGTGAACAGCATTCGCATCGGTCATTCTCCGGGTTTCGGTTTGCCATCGAAGACGGCGTTGTAAAGGGTCGTGTTGGTCTTCTCGGTCCGGTCGAACTGCTGGGCCGTGGCCAGTTGGAACGCCCGCAATTCCCTTGCGAGTTGGGCGATGCGGACCAGTTGCGCGGTGTCGCGATCGGACACGTCGGTGGTCAGGGCCAGCAGCAGTTCCTGCATTTCCGCGTGCTTCAAGTTGGTCGCCCGCAACGCGGCCACTTGTTTCTCGCGGTCGTCGATCAACTGTGGAATGCGCGGATCATCCGGCGGAGCCACGACCGCCGGCGCCGGTTCCACAATGCGCGGCGGTTGGCCCCACCGCACGGCGAACTCGTCCGCATTGCAGCGCACGTCCAGTCTCGGCACGAGCGCCAGCAGGATCACGCCCGCGGCGAGCGCCATCAATCCAGCGGCGACACGCTTCCACCGACGGGCGATCCGGATCTGACGGTCGTGGGCGGCGCGGTAGATCGCCGCCAGATCCACGGGTCGGATCGCCGGTGCCGAAATCGCATCGAGCGCGGCCCGCGCTTCGGGGTAGTCTTCCTTCATGGTGCGTTCTCCGGTTTCAACCCGCGTGCGGTCAGAGTCGATTCGAGCTTCGCCATCGCCACCGCGAATCGCGATTTCAGAGTCGTCGAAGCGATGCCCAGCAGCTTGGCCATCGCTTCGAAACTGAGGTCTTCATAGTGCCGCAACACGACCACTTCGCGCTGGGCCTCGGACAACTCGGCGAGCGCCGCGGCCAGCAGTCCGGCCCGCTCCCGTGAGTCGTGCTCATCCGATCGCCCGGCCGCATCGTGCCGCTCGGTCAAAGGCACGGCCGGTTTCCGCGTCCGTCGGCGGGCCGCATCCCGCGCGAGATTTAGCGCAATGCGGTAGAGCCACGTCCGGAAATGCCCCTCGTCACGGTAGGCCGCTCCCCGCAGATAAACGCGGAGGAACACTTCTTGGGTCAAATCCGAAGCCTCGTGGGCGTCACCGCAAAGTTTCGCCAAGAACCGGCCGACGGGGATTTCCCAACGGCGCACGATCTCCTCGAATGCCGCGCGATCCCCGGCGGCCCAGCGCCGCATGCGATCGCCGTCGGTGTCGGGGGAGGTTTCGTGCATCGCCGCCATTTGGAACGCCGCCGAGATGGAAATCGACGAAGCGGGGTATGGGGTTTTGGGTTTGGGGTATGGGACGAGCACGCTCGGTTTTCCCCGGTACCCCAAACCCCACACCCCATACCCCGACTATCCATAAACTACCCGTGGATCCGATGACTCTCCGAGATTCTGACATGACTCCGCTGCAATCGCTCGTCGCCTCCGGCACCAAGGTTTGGCTCGATTCGGTCGACCCCGATTTGATCGCGACCAACCGCGCGCTCGGCGCCACGGGGGCCACTTCCAACCCCATCATCATCTCGGATTTGTTGAACACCGGCCGGTTCGACGCCGACATCGCCGCGTTCGCCAAGGCGGGGCACGATGACGAAGCCATCGCCTGGGCCATGACGGACAAACTCGTCAAGCAGGCGCAGGACGTCTTTGAACCCGTTTGGAAAGAAACTAAGGGCAACGATGGTTGGGTGAGCTTCGAACTCGACCCGCTGCTCGAAGATCCGGCCCGGAGTTTGTCCGCCGCGGAGAAGGCCAAGCAGTACATCGCCCTCGGGCAGAAGTGGGCGGCGGGGCACTGCAACCGCATGATCAAAGTCCCCGCGACCGACGGCGGGTTGCTCGCGCTCGAGGAACTCGTCGCATCGGGGATCGCGATCAACGTCACGCTGATCTTCAGCGAGCGCCAGTACATCGCCGCGCGGGACGCCTGTTTCCGGGGTGCGATGCGGCGTACCGACAAACAGAACGTCAAGACGGTTTACAGCATCTTCGTCAGCCGGCTCGATGTGTACACGGAGAAGGCGACGCCCGATCTCAGTCCGGCGGCGCAAGGGATGGTCGGCATCGTCAACGGCAAAAAGATCTGGAAGCTCAACCAGCAATTCTGGGCGGGGAAGGGGTTCGCGCTCAAACAGGAGATGATCTTCGCCAGCACGGGCACCAAGAAGAAGGAAGACCCGGCGTGGAAGTACGTGGAAGCCTTCGCCGGGAGCGACATCGAAACCAACCCGCCCGCGACGAACAAAGCCGTGGAGGAGAGCGGCCGGACTCTGACCCGCCACATCGACGAGTTGCCGCCGTTGGAGGTACTCAACGAGA
>JAYTBD010000720.1:0-3230 GCA_043737155.1 Fimbriiglobus sp.
GCGGCCTCGCAGAGGTAGCCGACGGCGTTCACGGCCATCAGCGTCTGCGGCCAGCCGTCGGTGTTGTACTTCCGGCGGATCCAGCCGTCTTCGAGGTACCACTCGGTGAGGCTGTGAGCGGCGAGTTGCTCGGGAATTTCGGCGTCGTTGTAGATGTTGGGCATGGGGATATGTTATGGCGAGCGGCACGGCGTGAGCGTGCCGTGCATTCAAAACGGAACCACGGCACGCTCACGCCGTGCCGCTCGCCAAAGCGTAGCTTATGGAACGTTTGAAACAACTTTTCCGCGATCGCGCCCTGCAATTCGGGGACTTCACCCTCGCGTCGGGCAAGAAGAGCAGCTACTACGTGAACTCGAAGAAGGTGCTTTTTCACGCCGAGGCGATTTCGCTTTTGGGTGATGCGCTCTACGACGCCACGAAGGATTTGGACTTCCAAGCCATCGGCGGGTTGGAGGTCGGGGCGATCCCTATGGCCGCGGCGGCGCTCACATCGTTCCACCGCAACGGCCGGTCGCTGGAAGGATTCTTCGTCCGCAAACAGACCAAGGAACACGGGGCGAAGGAGCGGCTCGAAGGATTGGTAAAAGCGGGCGATTCGGTGGTGGTGATCGATGATGTGCTCACCACCGGCGGCAGCGTGCTGCAAGCGATCGAAGAGGTCGAAGCCATCGGCGCGAGAGTTCTTCGGGTCGTCTGCATCTGCGACCGTTTGCAAGGAGCGGCCGAGGCGTTGGCGAAGTACGACTTCCGCCCGCTGTTCACCGTCCGCGATTTCGGGATTGAACCGCTCGTATAATGCTGGGGACGAACCGCTCCCGGAGTTCCCCCGCGATGGCGACGCAAGTTTGGATCAACGGCCAGTACCACGACAAACTCGACGCGAAGATCAGCGTCTACGATCACGGCCTCCTCTACGGCGACGGCGTCTTCGAAGGCTTGCGCGTGTACTCGGGAAAGGTCTTCAAGCACCAGGATCACATCGATCGGTTGTACGATTCGGCTAAGGCCATCGCGCTCAAGATCCCGATTCCGCCCGCCGACATGTTGAAGGCCGTGGAAGACGCGGTCGCGCACAACAAGAAGATCGACGGCTACATCCGGCTCATCGTGACTCGCGGCGCCGGCAGCTTGGGACTCGATCCGCGCAAGTGCGAACCGAACATCATCATCATCGTCGACGACATTGTGCTCTACCCGAAGGAACTCTACGAGGCGGGGTTGGAGGTCATCACGTCGTCGTACATCCGCAACCACCCGAATGCGACCAACCCGCGCGTGAAGTCGTTGAATTACCTCAACAACATCCTTGCCAAAATCGAGGCGATCCGGGCCGGGTGTTTGGAAGCGATCATGCTGAACCACAAAGGCGAAGTCGCGGAATGCACGGGCGATAATCTGTTCGTCATCAAGAAGGGCGTGCTGCGGACACCGCCGCCGGACGCGGGGATCTTGGAAGGGATCACGCGGAACTTCGTGATCGACCTCGCCAAGTCTGCGGGTGTACCGTTCCAAGAAGCGGCGTTGACCCGGCACGATGTCTATGTCGCGGATGAAATCTTCCTCACCGGCACCGCCGCGGAAGTGATCGCCGTGACCAAAGTCGATGATCGCGTGATCGGCACCGGTAAGCAGGGGCCGATCACGGTGCAACTCCGGGCACTCTTCACGAAGGGCATCCGTGAGTGACCTCGACGAACGCCGCGAGAAATTGCTCGCCATCCTGCGTGATCTGCCGGGGACGGTGGTCGCGTTCAGCGGCGGCGTCGACAGCGCGGTCGTGGCCAAGGCGGCGCATCTCGCACTCGGCGAGCGGGCCATCGCCATGACCTCGGACAGCCCGAGCGTGCCGCGGAGCGAACTCGCCGCGGCTCGGGAACTCGCGGCGATCATCGGCATCCGCCACGAGGTGTTGCCGACGACGGAGTTCGACAATCCCGCGTATCAAAAGAATGGCGGCGACCGCTGCTATTTCTGCAAGAGCGAGTTGTACACGCGCATCGAAAGCAAGCTGGAGTCGCTCGGGTTGACGACCGTGTGCAGCGGGGCGAACCTCGACGACCTGGGCGATTATCGTCCGGGTTTGACCGCCGCGGCCGAGCATCACGTCCGCCATCCTTTGCAAGAAGCGGGGTTCACCAAAGCCCACGTCCGCGAGTTGGCGAAGCACTGGGACTTGCCCGTCTGGGATAAGCCCGCGTCTCCCTGCTTGTCCAGTCGGCTGGCACCCGGTTTGGAAGTGACCCCGGAGCGCACCCTCCGCGTCGAACTCGCCGAGGCGCACTTGAAATCGCTCGGCATCCGCGACGGCCGGGTGCGCTACCACGAAGGCGACTTGGCCCGCGTCGAAGTACCGTCCGACGATATCGCCCGATTGCTCGATCCCGCGATCCGCCTGAGTTTGTCGCTGAAGCTCCACGAGATCGGTTTCCGGTTCGTCGCGCTCGATCTCGAAGGCTTTCGTTCGGGCAGCTTGAATCAACTGGTTTCACTCGAAGTGAAATCCCGGTACAGTGGATCGAAACTCCTCGTCGTTTCCCCGACCTGAACCGCCATGCAACCGCTCCCCGCCCCGGCCGCGCTCAACGCCTATTTTCTGGAGGCCCGCTCCAAGCTGCTGGATGTGGCCGCGATTTTAGACCGTATCCAGCGCGGCCCCGATGCGGACGGGCTCTCCACCGACCCGCGCCTGACCCGCATCCGCGCGGCGTTGTCGGTGCTGTTGGCCGCGGAGGGTGGCAGGGCGGAGCAGATTCAACAGATTTTCTCCTACGACTACGATCCGGCGTGGAATATCCCCCAACCGAAATGACAGACTGCCAAGTGAAATATGACCAGTCTCGCCGATCTTCTCCCGCCGGAAATCGCCGCGCAAATCGACCCGGTATGGCGCGAGAATGAAGCGGCCTATTGGGTCGTTCGAGAGGATCTATTCGGAAGACATCGCGACAAATGGATCGGCTACGCCGACGGGGCGATCGTTGCTTCCGGCAGTAGCCCGGTCGCTGTATTCCACGCTGCGGAAGCCTCGGCCATCAGTCCGTTCGTCACTTGCGTCGGTAGCCAAGATGAGCCGACGATGATGCGTCGGTAACGTCAATTGCGCAAGAACTCTCTCGGGTTAGCCCGAAGCGCTAGCGAGGGAGTCGGATGGAGTCTTCGACACCCGACTCTGCGCCCAGCAAATTTGTTGTACGGCTTCCGGTGCTCTAGCCGGGTCGGATGTCGAA
>JAYTBD010000721.1:0-3229 GCA_043737155.1 Fimbriiglobus sp.
GATCCACCTCCGAAGTCCAGGGGTTGAAACCCCTGGCTACCTTCGGTCGTCCCGTTGGGACGAAAATGCAAACGATGGGATTATCTGCTCGACTGTCGCCAACGCGTCCGGCTCTGAAAGAAACAATCCCGAATCACTTGTGTGATCGAGCACTGAGGACACGCCTTCCATCATCCTTTGGACTTCTTCGCTTTTTCCACCTTCGGCTTCGTCGGCGCCGAAGTACCCTCCCGTCTTTGCGCGGCCATGAAGTCGTACAGGCGCCGCGCGGCCGAGTCCCAGCCCCCGCCGCGGGCCTGCGCCACGATGGCCGCGAGCGAGTCCGCCGCCGAAGCGGGCAACTTCCCCGCTCCGCGGTATTCATTCAATTTCGCTTCGCACGCCGACAACCGCGTGTCGTCGCGGTTCCGCACCGCCGTGTAGAGCGCATCGACCGTCTCGAACACGTCGTCGTCCGGCCCCATTTGCGGCGGCGTGCGTAAACTCATCGCCAGAATGACCAGGAGCGCGATGGCGCCGATCGCCAGCGCGATGCCCCCGAGCCAGCGGACTTTCCGCTGGGTCGCTTCCGCGTCAGTAGTCACCATCGAAAACCTCCCCGCCGTCGCGCGTCGAGAGGGCGACCCACGTGTCGGGCCGGATGAACGTGGTGATGAAACGCACCGAGCCGTCGCCGAAGAGGACGTTGCAGCCGAAGCCGTGCTCGCCCCACATTTCGTCGGTGTGGCCGAAGGGGTCGTTGGGCGCGTGGATGATGACCTGCGGGTGGTCATGGGTGTCGGGACCGCTGTGGATGCCGACCAAGCAACCGGCCGCGTTGTTCTCCGAGGGCCACGGGCGCAGGTCGAGCCGCGGAGGGGTCACGGCGCCGGGCACGACGCCGACCCACGTTTTGTTGCTCAGGATCGAACTGTGCTCGCCGAGGAAGACGGTGTTCGACAGTCCGTCGGTCACCCGCGCGACCGTCGTCTTCGAGTTGCGGTAGAAGGGGCCGTCCATCCGGGCGGGCCGGCCGCCGTTTTCCGGGATCGGCTCGGCGATGTCGAAGTCGTACGAGTACGCGGTCGTGCGCCCCCACGGCTGGTGGATGCCGGCATTCGTGACATAGTGGCTGTGGCCGAAGAGCAACCGGTTCCCGTTGCTCAAGACCATCGGCGCGCCGGTGCGGTGATCGACCTCCCGTTGGACTTCGAATCCATCGCCGCCGCCGGTGGCCGAGGGGCAGAGGAAGAGTTTGACTTTCGCCCGCGCCGCCGCGGCATTCACCGGCGCCCAGCACGGCTCCGCCATGTTGAACTGGCGGTAGAGATTGTCCTGCTCCAAGTACGGGAGCAAGAGCATCCCCCACGCCCAGCCGGGGAAGCCGTTGCGATTGTCGTCCCCGAAGGCGACCCCGTACGAACTCCCGTTCGCCCGCGGATCGGTCGTCTGATACGCCGGTGGGAAAACGCCCAGACTCGACTCGTGATTGTGCAGCCCCAGTCCGAGCTGCTTCAGGTTATTCGCGCATTGCATCCGGCTGGCCGCTTCGCGGACCTTCTGCACGGCGGGAAGCAGCAAACCGATGAGAACCGCGATGATGGCAATGACAACGAGCAGTTCGATGAGGGTGAACCCCCTGCGGGCAGACATACGCACGATGGCACTCCTATAGGTGGAGATAATCACTTGTATTAGCTTAGACTAACAGCATGGATTTGCCAATGCGTATTCGCTAGGAATTCTTTTGAATCAGCCGCTGATCACCGAATACATTCCGATGCCGAGGGCGATTGCGGAACCTGCACTCAATAGCAACAGCACCGCGCCGGCCTTGCGGGTTGAGCGGATTTGCCACCACATGATGAGTCCGGACAGGCCCCAAAAGCACAACACGATGGCCATCCCATCGACGATCACGGCCCAAAACCAGCGTGCGTCTTGTTCACCCGGATAGCCGTGGGAAAGATGCAGCCGGATGAGGAAGGCGCGGACGCTTGGCGTCGGCTTTTCCTCGGCCTCCGCCGGTTTCCCGCTCACGGTGCCGGTCGTGGCGTTGTAGGTCGCAATCCAGATGCGTCCTTCGGCTTCGATTTGAAAAGTCAGATCCGGGACCGAAGTCACAGTGACTTCGCCCGAGGGAAAGCCGGTGCGTTCGAGGATTGTCGGGATCGCGGCCTTCACCCGCCCCGGCAACGGTGACTCGAGCTGGATCGCATCGGCGCTGGGGCGTTCAGTTTCGTGGGTCTTGCTACCGACTCGACCCACCGCGAAAGGGGCATTCTCAATCACTTTTTTTGGGGCTTCGGCTGGACTGCTCCGCACCGTACCCCGCGAATTCTTCAGATCGACGAGGACCCCGATCGTTTGCCCCTCGGCTTTGACCGTGGCGAATGCGATTTCGCGCGCGTATTTCGCTTCGCCGACAATCCGGTAGGGTGAGGCGGATTTGTGCTTTTCATTCAGCAGCCTCAGCACTTCTTCGGCTTGTTCGCTCGGGCTGGGCAGACCGTCGAGCGGCGTTCCGGCCAAGGCGTCCGCCCCGAAACTCGCGGTCGGACGATCGCTGAAGGCGGTCGGGTGGTTGAAGAGGAAACCGGTGACACCGTACAGGATCGCCCAAGGAAAAAGGAAGAGACCCAGATACAGGTGTCCGCGCCGAATCCAATGGACGATCTTTCTCATGGGCAACCGGCGCGCCGGAAGTTCGGACACGGGTTTGGAAGGTGGAAAGACACTCTCGGAGCGGCGATTCATCATTTTTTCAGTCACATCGAAGGCCGGGTTGTCAACGTGACAAGATGGGGATTCTAATAGGCTTTTCGCAGGTTTCAACATGCGGTTATACCACTGCGGAACTTGATACATCCGCTGCGCGATGCGTTAGAATTACAGGCCCGAATCGTCGGAAAAACGAGCGAAAAAAGGTGTGAGAGACTAGTGAGAACGGGATGAGATTTCCGGTACGACCGCGTACAGTAGATGCCGAGAGCCAGTAGATGCCGAGAGCCGGGGATTGCTCCCCGGCCCGCGGATGGTCCATGGCTACGAATGGCTTAGAATTTCAGGTTCACTCCCGCCCCCACCGTGTGCATCCAAAAATCGCCGCTGTTCAATTGGATCGGGCTGGCGTTCGGCCCGAACGGCACGCCGAAGTTTTGGCTCGACGGCAATTGCGTCGGGTTGACGCTGTTGGTGAAGTTGTCACCGGGGCGAAGGACGTTGCTCATGTACAGGAAGTTGTAGCCGA
>JAYTBD010000722.1:0-3227 GCA_043737155.1 Fimbriiglobus sp.
GGCGATGATCGCCTTGCAAGAGCCGGTCCCCGGCGGCGTCGCCCCGGCCCCGGTCGCCCCGCAAGCCCCCGGCGGGATCGCCCGCGCCCAAGCGGCCCGCGCCGCCGCGGATCAAGAATCCCGCGCCATCGTCGAAGAAACTCTCAAACAAGCCCGCGTGCTGAAGTCTTCCGACCCGGACCGGGCGTTGGAAGACCTCAAGCGCCAACGCGAGACGATCCTGCTCAACAGCGATCTCTCGGACGACACCCGCCGGCGGTTGGTCGCCGACCTCGAAGCGTCGATGCGGGACATCCAAGTGCAAGGCGCCGAGATCAAGCGCACCCTCTCGCTCGAACGGGACCGCATCAGCTCGGCCCGCTACAAGCTCAACGAATTCGACCGCCTCATGTCGCAGGAAGAGCAGACCAAAGCCCGGATCGACCGCTTCCGCGACCTGATGAGCCAAGCCCGCTTCGAGCTGGCTTACCAAGAAGCCCAGGTGATGGCCCAAGAGCGCATCAGCCGCGGCCAAGCGATCCCGCCGGAAGTCACGGCGACGTACCGCATCGGCCAATCGGCGACGAACCTCCGCGAGTTCACCGAACTCAAGCGGATCCGCGAAGACCGCTACCTCATGTGCATGCTGCAAGTCGAGAAGTCGTTCATACCGTATCCGGACGAGCCGCCCGTCCACTTCCCGCCGGCGCAAGTGTGGCGCGAGCTGACCAAGAGCCGCCAAGAAAACTACACCACCAGCGATGTCGGCGGCGATCAAAACGCCCGCACCCGGATGAAGCGCGTCCGCTCCATTCTCGAAGAACAGCGCGTCAACTTCCCGAACAGCCTGAAGGACACGCCGCTCCGCACGCTCAAGGAGCAACTCGAGAAGCAGTTCGAGATCAAGATCGTCGTCCGCGAAGACCTCTTCAAACTCCAGGGTGAAGCCGACGGCGACATCATGGACCGCAAGTTCAAGCTCGACTCGAACCTGTCCGGCGTTTCGCTCGGCAGCTTCCTCGACGTGGCTTTGCTCGACATCAAAGCCTCTTACATCGTCCGCCCGGAATACATCGAGATCACGACCCTCGAACAGCGGCTCGAAGAAAAGGTGACCCTCGCCTTCGCCGTCGCCGACTTGGTCCTCGCGATCCCGTCCTCCGTCAACCCGCAGACCCTGCAGCAGAACTCGCAGTTCCAAGCGACCCAGCTTTCGATCTTCGGGGTCGGCCAAGCCCAGCAATTCGGCAACGCCGGCTTCGGCGGCGGCTTCGGCGGCGGCGGCTTCAACGGCGGCGGCGGCGGCGGCGGTGGTGCCCTCGGCGGCGCTCTCGGCGGTGCCATCGGCGGCGGGATGCTCGGCCAAGCCGGGATGAATAACTTGGGCCAAGGCGGGGGCAACAACCTCGGCGTCGGCGGCGGTGTGCTCGGTGCCGCCGGCGGCCAACTCGGCCAATTCGGTAACCTCGGCGGCCAGTTCGGGATCCAAGGGAACGACCAGAGCCAGTTCCTCACGGCCCTGATTCAAACCGTCGTCGCCCGTGGCGAATGGGACAACGTCGTCCCCGGTGTTCCCCCGCCCGCGACGGAACCCGGCGAAGAACCGGCCGCGCTGGTGCCTCCGGCCCAATTGAACTCCCTCGGCTTCTATCCCCCGGTCCGCGCCCTCGTGATCCGCGGCTCCACCCGCTATCACCCGACGCAGTCCTTCAAACTGAAAGTCCCCGGCGCCGGCGGCAACGTGAACGCGAACCCGCGGCAAGGCGACCCGAACGTCCTCGGTCAGGTGAACGCCGCCGGTATGAAGAATCCGGTTCTGGATCCGCGGGCCCTCGCCAAGGCCGCGAAAGGTAATCCGAAACTCGTCTGGAACGAAGCCCTCAGCAAGTTCATCGACGATCCGATGCTCGCCGTGAATGCGGCCGACATCATGAGCGACGCCAAAGAGTACGACCACACGGCCGAACTCCTGAAGGCGACCATCCGCCACGGCCGGGCCAACGCCAACTGGACGCACGAAGCCCTCGCCATCGCGCTCCAAACGAGCAAGGCGTCGGCGACGGAAGTCGAACGCGCTTCGCTCTCCGGGATCGACCTCGATCCGAAGAACGCCAAGGAGTACATCAAGGCCGCGAAGGCCGAGAGCGAACTGGGCCGCAACGCCCAAGCCATCGCCCTCTGCAAGCGGGCCGCGACCCTCGAACCGAACCTGCCCGACGCTTACGCCAACGCCCTCGTCTACGTCGAACGCTCGACCGACGTGGCCACGGACGTCGTCGGCTGGGCCACCGAGAACCTTTTGAAGCGCGATTGGACCAACGACGGCGTCGATTACTTGAAGCAAACTAAGGCCCGGATCGCCACCATCGCCAAGAAGCTCATCGACGCCGGCCGCAACGCCGACGCCGACAAGGTCAACAAGGGCCTGAGCGAGTCGAAGAGCCGCGATCTGCTGGTGGAAGTCCGCTGGCAGGGTCCGGCCGACCTCGACTTGAACGTGGCCGAACCGAGCGGTTCGACCGCCTCGGCGACCGCCAAACGCACCAGCGGTGGCGGCGTGTTGAAGTCGGACCTCCTCGAGCAAGTCGACGATGATCGCTCCGAAATCTACTCGGCTACGGAAGCGTTCAGCGGCACCTACAAAGTGAACGTGAAGACGAGCCTCGGCCGCGCGGTCGGCAACAAAGCCCTGGTCAAAGTCACGAAGTTCCCCGGTACGCCGAAGGAAGCCTTCGAACTCTTCACCATCGATCTGACCGACCCGAAGCCGATCGAGTTCAAGCTCGACGGGGGCACCCGCAAGGACCTCGCCAACGTGCCGACCGACGACGAATCCCGTGTCCTGACGACCACCGCGCCGAAGTCGTACGTGCCCTCGGGCATCGGCGGCGGGGCCGGCCTCGCCAACCCGGACCTGACGGTGTTCACCGGCGGTTCTTCGGCGGCCAACTTGCCGCTCGTCAACGCGAGCGTGGAAACCAAGTTCGACAGTATTTCGCCCGTCCTCCCGGGCGTCCGCGTCGTGGGCAAAGTGTCGAGCGACCGCAGCACCTTGGAGTACACCGCCAGCACCGTGTTCACCGGCCCGGCCGTGGACATTCCGATGCCCAAGGTGAATCTGCTCCCCGGCTCGGATCGCAGCCGCTAAATCCGGTCGCGCTTCGGTGTGACCAACGGCCCGGCTCCCCGAGTGGGGAGCCGGGCTTTTTTCGTCGGATCGCTTGTCCCCAGCAGGTCGACCGTGGCCC
>JAYTBD010000723.1:0-3226 GCA_043737155.1 Fimbriiglobus sp.
GACGGCCTGCTGAAAACGTATAAGCCGTCCGACGCGATCTTCCTGCAGTACCATTTCCACGTGCCCGGCCCCGATCCGCTGACCAGCCCGGACGGCATGGAGCGGGCCGAGAGCTTCTACGCCAAGAAGCTCGGCGGTGCGCCGACGGTGCTGCTCAACGGCAGTCCCATAGGCGAAGGCGGCGGCCGTTTGGCCGACGCCAAGAAGAAGTACACCGAGTTCCGCACGGCGATCGACGGGGAATTGGAGAAAGCTCCGACGGTCAAACTCGCCCTCGCGCTCACCAAGGACGATAAGGGCTTCAACGTGAAGGCGACGGCGAGCGACCTCGACAAGCCGGGCGAGAAGATCATGCTCCGCTTCGCGCTGATCGAAGACCGCGTCCGCTACCCCGGCGGCAACGGCGTCCGCTACCACCAGCAAGTCGTCCGCGCCATGCCCGGCGGGCCGAAGGGCTTCGCGCTGACCAAGAAGACCCAAGAGCAGAGCGTGACCGTGAACGCCGAGGAGGTGAGGGGCAAGCTGACGAAGTATTTGGACGACTTCGCCAAGAACGAAGGCCCGTTCCCCCGCGCGGATCGGCCGCTGGCATTGCAGGGGCTGAAGCTCGTCGCGTTCATCCAAGACGACGCGACCGGGGAAGTGCTCAACGCGGCGCAGATCGACTTGAAGTGAGTGGGTTGAACTATCGTAGCTCGAGCGCCAGCGGGTGATTAGTCGCTGACGCTCATGCTGCGAATCACCTATTTCTCCGCGGCCGGTTTTTTCACGACCAACCCCGGCGTCGCGTTGAACAGCGCCACCGTCTTCAGATCCTTCGCGTCGGCCACTTTCCACACGGCGACCTCCCCCGCGAAGCTGCCGCCGGCCACCATGGTACCGTCGGGGCTGAAGGCGACCGCGAAGACGTGATCGGTCAATCCCGCCAGCGTCTTCGTCACCGCGTGCGCTTTCGAATCCCACAACCGCACGCTCTTGTCGGCCGAGGAGGTCGCCAAGATCGGGTCCTTCGGGTGCACCGCGATCTTGAAGACTTCATCGCCGTGGGCCGCGGAGTTCTTCATCTGCTTGGCGTCGCCGCCCGGTTTCCACGACCGCAGTTGGCGGTCCTTGCCGATGGAGAATCCGACCGACGCATCGGCGTTCAAGGCGACGCCGTAGACGACCTCTTGGTGATCGGGGAAGGTCATCGCCGATTCCTTGGCCTTGAGATCCCAGACCTTGGCCGTCTTGTCCCGCGCCGCGCTGACGAGGAACTTGTTGTCGGCGCTGAGCGCGAGGCCGAGCACCCAATCGGCGTGGTTCTCGACGGTCTGTTCCAGCTTCGCCGCGGCCGCGCCGCCGGAGATGTCCCAGTAGCGGATGGCCCGGTCGCAGCCCCCGGCCGCGAGGTGCTTGCCATCCGGCGCCAGCGCCAAACAGAGAACCGAATCGTCGGCGTCGAGGAGTTGCTTGACCATGACCTTGGGATCGTTGACACCGTCGAGGAACTCGACGCCGCCTTCGGTTTTCCCTTTGACCCCACCGAGGTCGAAGATGCGCACATCCCCCTCTTGGCCGGGGCGACCGCCGGCGACGGCGAGCTTGCCGTCGGGCAGGAAGACCATGGCGTAAGCGCGCTCGGCCCGCATCGCGATGCGCTTCGTCAGCTTGGCATCGGGCAGGCTCCACACGGTCAACTCGTGATGGGCGCCGACGACGATCGACTTGTTATCCGGGGTGAACGCCAAGCTGTTGACGACGACCGGGAACTTGTAAGCGATGGCCGGCGTCGGCGGCTTCCAACGGATGCGCAGTTCCTTCAACAGGTCGGCCTTGGCGTCGATCCCCGCGTCGAGCTTGGCCCCTTCGGCGATCCACTTCCCGATGATCGAGGCCTTGTCCGCGGCCACCGCTTCGCCCTTGTCCCGCGGCGGCATCCGACGGTCTTCCTTCGTGATCATCAGGTCGTGGAAGTCCGATTCCATCGGTTTGCCCTTTTCAACGGGCGAACCGCCCGCGCCGCCGGCCATGAGTTTCTCGAAGGTGGTCATGTCGTATTTGCCAGCGCGTTTCTTAGCGTCGTGGCAAGCGAAGCAATTCTCTTTGATGATCGGCGCGACATCGTTGATAAAGCTGACCGGTTTCTGTTGGGCGGACGCCGGGGTCGGGTTCAGGAGCAGCACGGCCAACGCGGCGACAGCGATGGTGCAGAGGACACAGAAGCAACGCATGGGAGAGGTCTCGCGGGTGGGACGGGCACTCGGCGCCCGCTGGTAGAAATGATAGCGGAAGAACTGCGGGAGCACAAAGGCGTAATCCGCTCCGGGTATGGCTATGGATTTTGGCATCGTGCCGTCTTCCTCGCTGATCGCTCATCGCTCATCGCTGACGGCTGTCCCATTCGAGACCTTGGGAAACGAAACAGCTTTCAGCGATCGGCGATGAGCGATCAGCAAAACCTTGCCTGCTCTAGCTATGGAGAGGGCCAAAATCCACACCCTCCGCTCCACTGCGGCGAACGCATTTGTGCAGCGGACCGAGTACTCCGCCATAGAATGCCTGTCTTTGCTTCCGAAGGATTTCCAGATGTTGATCGTGATGCGGTCGGATGCCACGCCGGGCCAGATCGAACGGGTGGTGGGTGCGATCACCGAACAGGGATTGGTCGCGCACCCGCTGCCGGGGGCGACGCGCACGGCCATCGGCATGACCGGGAACACCGGCTCCGTGGACAAATCGCACTTCGAATTTCTCCCCGGCGTCGAGAGCACCATCCGCGTGACCAAACCGTACAAGCTCGCCAGCCGGGAGATGAAAAAGGACGATACGCGCATCCGCTTCGGCGACGTCGAGATCGGCCCGAAGACGTTCACCATGATCGCCGGTCCCTGCAGCGTCGAAGACGAAGCGACGACGCTGCGCACCGCCGAGCATCTGATGAACCGGGGCATCCGCTTCCTCCGCGCCGGGGCGTTCAAGCCGCGCACCAGCCCGTACAGCTTTCAAGGGATGGGACTCGACGGGCTGAAGATTTTGACAAAGGCGCGTGAGAAGACGGGCATCCGCATCGTCACGGAGGTGATGGACACCGAGCACGCGTCGGCCGTGGAAGAAGCGTCCGACATCATCCAGATCGGCACGCGGAACATGCAGAACTTTTCCTTGCTCAAGCGCGTCGGGCTGTGCCGCAAGCCGGTGCTGCTGAAGCGCGGCATGAGCGCAACTCTCGAAGATTGGCTGATGG
>JAYTBD010000724.1:0-3222 GCA_043737155.1 Fimbriiglobus sp.
CGGGCGCTCACGCAACCCGGCTCAGCTCCTTAACCCCCCTCTCCGAAGCGGAGAGGGGGAGCCGGAAACTTTCTGATCCGATCCGATAAATTCAATCCAGCACGTACGGCGAATCGGCGATGTGTTCGTGCCGGATCTCATCGACGTAGTCCGGCGTCCCCTTGGCACCGCGCCAACCTTTGCGACCGTCCCCGGCGTAGAGCGTGCTGGCCGCGTTAAAGACGATCCCCGATTTGTCGCTCACGTTCTTGTAGGCGTGCACGACCCCCGGCGGGACGATCAGCGCGAACGGAGCCCCGTCGCCGACGTCCTTCACATCGCGGTGGCCATGGGTCGGGGAACCTTTTCGCGCATCCCACAGGTAGACGCGGAAGACACCGGGGCCGATGAAGCAGAAGTAGTCGGCTTGCTCGACGTGTTCGTGCGGGCCGCGCGCGACGCCCGGATTCGTCATGGACACGTAGGCCATGACGGGGCGGTACTCGGCGGGCACATCGTCGTTGCGGAAGAGTTCCGTGAGCCATCCCCGGCTGTCGTGGAAGAAGTTCAGCGGTTTCCAAATCACGTCGTGGATCGGGCCGTCGACGAAGGTCATGGGTAGCTCGGGGAAGGGTGGTGATCCGGCGATGCGGTTGTTATAAACGGTAGGAGGGTTCCGTCGATGCGATCACATTTGTCACCAAGGAATAACCCGATGAAAGCGCTGCTGTGCGTTTCTACCACGTTGGCGATTCTCGTTTCGTCCACCTTTGTGCGGGCGGAGGATAAAAATCCGAAGCCGGCGCCGCTGGTTCGACTGAACTCCGCCGCCGTAAAAGATGGCAAACTCACGGGCCTCGCGATGCAGTCCGTGACGAAATTCATCGATCAAACGGTCACGAAGATCATCGAAGGCAAAGCGGTCGACATCACGATGAAAGTGGCGGTCGTGGAAACCGCGAACGTCGCGGTGGAATATTCGCTGAAAAATACCAAGGCGACGACCGCCGAGGGGAAAATGATCGCCGCGGACGACTTGGCCGCGCTGGTGAAAGAAGCCGAAGTTGTCGCGGTCTTTCCGACGGCCTCGAAGCCGAGCGACGAGGCGGTGAAGAAAATGCCGAAGGGTACCGTGCTGATCGAGATCCTCGCCGAGAAGAAATAATGGTTTCAGCGAGATCGAGATCGACGGATTTCGGACGTAAGTCGTTGCGGCCCTAAGGTTCTACCCGAAATCGTAATGATTTCGCGGAGGGGTGGGGCGTTTCCGGCGAAATCATTCTTCGCCGAATAGACTCGCTTCGATGACGCGGATTTTCAGCTTCGGCAACTCCGGCGGTTCCACGGGCCGCTTCACTTTCGGCTTGGCCGGCGCCCGGGCCGGAACTTTCGCCGGTGTCTCCAGCGTCGCCAACACGGCATTCGCGCGCTGCAACACCGGCTCTGGCACCCCAGCCAACCGGGCGACGTGGATGCCGTAACTTTTGTGGGCGTTGCCCGGCTCGATGCGGTGCAGGAAGATCACGTCGTTCTCCAACTCCTCGACGCGCACGTTGTAGTTTCGCAACCGCGGCAGGGTCGCGTCGAGCTTCGCCAACTCGTGGTAGTGCGTGGCGAACAAAGACCGCGCGCCGACCACATCGTGGAGGTACTCGGTGATGGCCCAGGCCAGCGACACGCCGTCGTAGGTGCTCGTGCCCCGGCCGATCTCGTCGAGGATCACGAGGCTGCGATTCGTGGCGTTGTTGAGGATGTTCGCGGCTTCGGTCATCTCGACCATGAACGTCGATTGCCCCCGGCCGAGTTCGTCCGACGCTCCGACGCGGGTGAAAATGCGATCCGTGACGCCGATGGTCGCGGCCGTCGCCGGGACGAAGCTGCCGATGTGCGCGAGCAGCGTCAACAGCGCCGCCTGGCGGATGAACGTGGATTTGCCCGCCATGTTCGGTCCGGTGATGAGCCAAAAGATTCCGGTGTCCGCCGACAACGCGATGTCATTGGGGACGAACATCCCCGCCGGGAGGATTTGTTCGAGCACCGGGTGCCGGCCGGCCTCGATCATGAGGACGGGTTCGTCCACGATAGTGGGGCGCGTGTAGTTCCGCGCCGAGGCCAGTTCCGCCAACCCCGCGAGGAAATCGACCTCGGCGAGCACGTCGGCCGTTTGCAGCAGGCTCGCGGTCTTCCTTGCCACGCTGTCGCGCACCTTGGCGAACAACTCGAACTCCATCGCCCGCGCTTTGTCCTGCGCGGTGAGCACGCGCTCCTCGTACTCCTTGAGCATCGGCGTGATGTAGCGCTTGCCGTTCTTGAGCGTGCGCTCGTGGGTGTAATCGACCGGGACGCGGGTCTCGTTGGCGTTGGTGATCTCGATGAAGTAGCCCATGACGTCGGTGAAGCCGACCTTCAAACTGCCGATGCCGGTGCGCGCGATCTCCTGTGCTTGAAACCGGGCGATCCACTCTTTGCCGTCCTTCGACAGCTTCCGCAGTTCGTCGAGTTCGGCCGAATAACCTTCGCGGATCAACCCGCCGTCCTTCGGGGAATAGGGCGGGTCGTCGACGATGGATCGTTCCAAGAGATCGCGGATGTCCGGCACGAGGTCGAGCTTCGCTTCGAGCTGTTGGATCGCCCTCGCGCGGCGGCCGGTGAGCTTCGCCTTCAAGCGCGGCAGCAGTCGCACGGTCCGCAGAATCGCGCCCAAATCTTTGGGGTTGGCCCGCGCCGTGGAGACGCGCGTCGTCAACCGGTGCAGGTCGGCGGTGGTCGCGAGCAGGTCGCGCAGATCGCCGCGGAAGCCGTGGTCCTTCAGCAATTCTTCGACGGCATCGAGCCGCGTCCGAATCGACCCGGACGCGTTCAGAGGCGACAGCAAGCTATCGTGGAGGAAACGCGCGCCCATCGGCGTGACGGTGCGGTCGATCCGCGACAGTAGCGATCCTTCGCGCTGGTTGTCGCGCAAGGTCCGCGTCAGTTCCAAACTCCGCCGGGTGACTTCGTCGAGCACCAGGTGCGATTCGGGCCGGTAGCGCATGAGTCGCGGAATGTGAGCGAGGCTCGTCTTCAGCGTCGTTTCAAGGTAGATCACGAGCGCCCCCGCCGCGGTGAGGCAGGGTTGGCCATCTTCGAAACCGAAGCCCGTCAGCGTGTGGACTTGGAACTTGTTCCGCAGGGCTTCGAGCGCGGTCGTAGGGTCGAAGGTCCAACCCGGCCGCGGCGTGATCGACTTCGCCCCGGCCCCCG
>JAYTBD010000725.1:0-3216 GCA_043737155.1 Fimbriiglobus sp.
CGGTCGAGGTAGAGGATCGCGGAGAGTCCGCAGAGCCACAGGGCGAGCGTGAACCGCGCCCGCGATGGGGGGAGTGGAGTCAACCCGTGATTTCCTTCACCACGCGACCATGCACATCCGTGAGGCGGAAGTCGCGGCCGGCGTAGCGGTAGGTGAGCTTCTCGTGATCGAAGCCGAGCAAGTGCAGCATCGTCGCATGCAAATCGTGGACGTGGACTTTGTTCTCCTCGGCCTTGAAACCGAACTCGTCGGTCGCGCCGACGACGGTGCCGCCCTTCGCCCCGCCGCCCGCGAGCCAGCAGGTGAAGCCGTAGTGATTGTGATCGCGCCCGTTGAGCGCCGGCAATTCGGCCACCGGGGTGCGGCCGAATTCCCCGCCCCACTGCACGAGCGTGCTGTCGAACAACCCGACCCGCTTCAAGTCGCTCAGGAACGCGGCGATCGGACCGTCCCACTCCGCCGCGAGCTTCTTGTGCTCCCCCGTGAGGTTCTCGTGGTTGTCCCACGGTTGCCCGGCCCCGCTCCAGAGTTGGACGAAGCGGACGCCGCGCTCGATGAGCCGGCGCGTGTAAAGTAGTTGCCGACCGTGGACCGTGTCGCCGTAGAGCGCGCGGGTCGCCTTCGTTTCCTTGGTGAGATCGAAGGCGTCGGTCGCTTCGGTCTGCATGCGGAAGGCGAGTTCGTACGTCCGCAAGCGCGCTTCGAGTTGGGCGTCGGCCTGCCGCGCGGCGAGGTGTTCTTCGTTGAGCATCTTCACGAGGTCGAGTTGTTCGCGCTGCCGGGCGGCTGGCATCTCCGGGTTGCGGATGAACGCGACGAGCTTCTCGACATCCGAGTGCTTGCTGTTGAGGTAGGTGCCTTGGTACACCCCCGGTAGGAAGCCCGAGCGCCAGTTCTGCGTCGTGACGATGGGGTAACCGCCGGGGCACATGACGACGAACCCCGGCAGGTTGCGGTTCTCGCTGCCGAGTCCGTAGGTGACCCACGAACCGAAGCTGGGGCGCGGCAATCGTCCGTCGCCGCAGTTCATCAACATGAGCGACGGTTCGTGGTTCGGCACGTCGGCATACATCGACCGGATGACGCAGATGTCGTCGATGTGCTCCGCCGTTTTGGCGAACAGATCGCTGACTTCGATCCCGGACTTGCCGTACTTCTTGAACTGGAACGGCGAGCGCATCGCCGCGCCGGTCTTGCGCTCGGTGCGGAGATTGGTCGAGGGCAGCGGCTTGCCGTGATACTTGTCGAGCGCGGGCTTCGGGTCGAAGGTATCGACCTGCGACGGCCCGCCGTTCATGAACAGGTGGACGACATGCTTCGCCTTCGCCTTGAAGTGCGGGGCCTTCGGCGCGAGCGGATCGAATGCCGGCGCGGCCCCGGCGTCGTCCGCGAGGATGCCCGCGAGGGCGAGCATACCGAAGCCGGTGCCGGTCCGGGTTAGCGCTTCGCGGCGGGACAGTTGAAACATCGCGGCCTCCGTTCAATCCACAAACGCAAACTCATTCGTCATCAGCAGCCCATGCGCGAGATCCAACCAGCGCTCCGCCTCCGGCCCTTTCGACACATATGCCAGCAGCTTCTTCCCTTCCGCATCCGTCGGCTTCCGTCCGAATCCGGACAAGAATAGCACGTTGAGCTTTGTCGATGGGGTGGTCGCACCCTTGAACCCGACCGAATTCACCCAGCGCTTCGCGGCATCCCGGGCGAAGGGGCCGTTCATCAAATAAAGCGCCTGCGGAGCCACGGTCGTGTTCGAACGCTCGGGGCTGGTCGCGGCGGGATTGGGGACGTCGAAGGTCGCCAGCAAGCTCGGAAATTCGAGGCGGTCGATGGAACCGAATACGGCCCGGCGCGTCTTCCCCGCGAACAGCGGTACCGATGGTCCGCCCCCGGTGAAATCCAAACACCCCGAGACGGCGAGCATGGCGTCGTGCAGCGGTTCGAATTCGAGTCGCCGTCGGTTCTGCTTCCATAGCAGGGCGTTCTCGGGGTCGACCGCGAGAGCGTCTTTGCGGTCGAGGCTCGCTTGCTTGTACGTCGCGGACGTAAGGATGAGTCTGTGCAGCTTCTTTACGCTCCAACCATCGGCGATGAACTGGGCGGCGAGATAATCGAGGAGTTCGGGGTGCGTGGGCGGATCGCCGCGGAGTCCGAAGTCGCCGGGCGTGGCCACGATCCCCCGGCCGAAGTGATGCATCCAGACGCGGTTGACGAACACGCGCGCCGTGAGCGGATTGTCCTTCGACGCGATGGCCTTGGCGAACTCGAGCCGGCCACTCCCTTGGACGATGGGCTTGCGGGCCGCGTCGAGCACCCCGAGAAATTGACGCGGCACATCGGTGCCCAAACGATTCGGATTGCCGCGCAGAAAGATCTTCGGATCGTACGGCCGCTCGGCATCGGCGAGTGCCATCGCCCGCGGCGGACCTTTCGCGGTCCACGTTTCCACGTCTTTGATGAGCTTCTGATATTCCCCTTGCGTACCCCGGTCGGGGAAGAGCGAGAGGAAGCCCCAATCGAGCGACATCGGCGCATCGGCCGCGGCGGACGGCCCGTATAGCGCGGCCAGCAGCGCGTCGGTTCCCGGAAGTGCGAACCCCGAATACTTCCGCGCCGCATCCGAGAGTGCGAGGGCACGCCCGTAGCGATCCGCGACCTCGCGCATCGATTTCGGCGGCACTGCGAATTGCGCTTCGAGGATCGCCGGAACGCCCGCCACGAATTTTACCGTGGCAAGCTCCCCCGGTGTCGCAACGGCGCAGCGGTGCCAGAGCGCCCACGCGGGATCGTTCCGTTTCCGCGCCGTTTCCAAGAATGCTTTGAACCGCGAGATCATCGCGGGATTCAAGTCCCCTTTATCGGCGATCAGCATGAAGTCATCGGCGGAGGGTTGATCCTTCGCCAGATGCGCCGCGTAGAGATAATCGCCGGCCCGCGCCCGCGCTTGGGTCACCAATTCCCCGTGCTTCGCGGTCACGAATTCGACGAGCTTGCGTTCCCGCATCGCGATCAGGCTCGCCATCATCCGGCCGGGAAGCGTATCCGGCACCGCGCCGTAGGGCGGCGGGACGAGCGGCTCGGTGGCGCTGCGGAAGATGCCGTACAACGAGTAGTAATCGGCCTGGGGAATCGGATCGAACTTGTGATCGTGGCAACGCGCGCAACTCACGGTCAGCCCCATCAGGCCGCGGGTGACGGTGTCGATGCGGTCGTCGA
>JAYTBD010000726.1:0-7859 GCA_043737155.1 Fimbriiglobus sp.
CCACCAGCACGATGTGCGGGATCATCTGGATCCCGTAATCCTTGGCCAGTGCCGAACCGTCGAGACCGCCGGGGGAATGCAGGTGGATGGCCGGGATGCTCTGCACGGCTTTCACCGCGTCCGCTTTCGTCGCGGCGTCATCGAGGCAGACGGTGACGATATTCAACTTGCCCTCGTGCGCCTTGGCTATCGCCGCGAGTTCTTTCAGGTCGTCGCTCGCCCCGGCCCAACTCGCCCAGTAGAAGACGAGGGTCGGCTTGCCCATGAGGTTGGCTTGCGTCATGGCGGCGCCGTCGAAGGTCGTCCCCGCGATCAGGAAGGGCTGCCCTTCGCTCGTGAGCCGCTTCACCGCGCCGGTCGCTTTCTGGGCGTGGGCGTGGGCGGGGTGGTCCTTGGCCAGCTTCTCGTACCAGACCTTGGCGGCGGCTTCGCCTTCCTTACCCGCGAACTCGGAGGCCGTGGCGAGCCGCATCAGCGCTTCGGGCGCGTCCTCGGCTTTTTCATGGGCCTTCACGAACGCTTCGAGCTGCTCGCGGTACCACGTTTGCGCCTTCGGCACGTCCGCGCCTTTGGCTTCTTTCAGCTTCACCGCGTACTCGGCGGACAGCAATCGGAAGACGATGTAGGGTTTGCTCTCGTTGGGCCCTTCGATGGCGAAGATCGCGTCTTTCCACGCCTTGAGGCGGTCGAAGGCGGGCTTTTGAGCCGGGTCCGATTCCACGACCCCTTGGAGGGCGTCGACGAGTTGCTTGAGCCACGGCACTTGTTGCGAACCCGTCGTTTTCGCGACGCACTTCTCGAGGATGGCGGCCCGTTCCGCGTGGTAGCGGGCCATGTCCCCGGCGTTGGCCGGGGCTTTGATCCCCGTGAGTTCCGCCAATTCGGGTTTGATTTGGTCCGGGACGACGCCATTGTTACCCGGCTCCGGCATCTCTTCGCTGGCGCTGCCGGTGGCCGGTCCGTCGATCACTTTCCACGCCCGGCCGACGAGCAGGAGTTCGCCGGTGTTGAACAGCTCCATGCTCTTGCCGTCGCCCTTATCGAGCATCACGGTGCCGCTCTTGTGCTTGAGCAGATCCTCGCGGCCGCCGAAGCTGTCCGCCGGCGTCGTTTGCGGGGCGACGAATATCGACTGCATGAACTTGGCTTTGTCGGTGAGCTTCAACCCGTCCACGGTCGCGGCCAAACGTTGGCCGGCTTTCTCGGAGCGGGCCTTGAACTGCGCGGCGTCCTTCGCCGACAAGGCGAGCTTCTTCAGATCGTCGTCCTTCAGCAGCAGCGCTTGCAACCGGGCCGGGTTTTTGGTCAGCACGGCCGCAAATAGCTCTTGGCTCACTTCCTCGGGCGAGATGGCGAGCCATTCGTCGACGAGGCCGTCCTCGTTGGCGTCCACGCCCCATTTGCTGCCGTTGACGCCGAGCCAGCGGTATTGATCCACTTTGCCGTTGCCGTTGCCGTCCACCTCGCGGTACGACTCGACGCCGTCGACGAAGTAACTCCAAATATTCGGCTTCGCGCCGCCGGTGGTGTCGATGAACTGGCGCAGCTTCTTCCCGGCGCCGTCGATCACGACGACGCCCTTCGGCGCGACGCCGTTGGTGCCGGCGGGCCAGGCCATTTGATCGGCTTTGCAGGCGGCCAAGTCGGCGCCCGTCGGCGTGGCGACGATCACGCCTTGCTGGGCCGGTGTCCGCCCGAGCACTTCGGCCGCAGTTTGCGCCCGCGCTTCGACGGCTCCGCCCAGAAGGGCCAGTGTTCCCAGAACGCGCACGGTGATACGCTTGCTCGTCATCCCTGAACCTCCGAGTCGGTGCGGGCCGGGCATTCTACCGGCCCAACGGAACTACCCGCCCTTTCCCCATCGGCCGAATTACCGGCGCGGATTGAGCCCGACTTCGGATCATTTCGGGTCGCCCCGGGCGGAATATCGCGCCGCCGCCTCGCGGAAGACCGCCAACCACTCCGCGGCGACCTCCTTCCACGTCCGCGTCCAGCAGCGCTCGGCGGCGGCGGATTGCCGGGCGGCGTAGTCCGGGCCGCGCGTCCACAGGATTTGCATCGCATCGGCGAGGGCCGACGGATCGCGCGGATCGAAATGGAGCATGTCCTCGCCGAAACCTTCGCACTGTTCGCGGAGCGGGGGGATGTCCGAACACGCGACGGGGCAGCCGAGCAATACCGATTCGTAAATCGGGAACGATCCCTGTTCGTACAGCGACGGCACAATGGTGGCGACGGCGTGCCGGTAAAGCCCTTTCAATTCGGCCCTCGAGACGGTCCCTAGGAAATGGACGCGGCCGCGCAGGTCCGCCGCCGCGATTCGCTCTTTCAAGTCGGCCGGGGCCGAAGCCTCCGTTTCGGTCGTGAACGCCAAGTCGGCCACGATGCCGCGCGCCTCCAGTTCCGTCAGCGCCGCAACGAGGACGGTATGGTTCTTGTAGCCGCGAATGCCCGCCGGATAAAAGAAGTAGGGGGGGAGTACCCGCCGGGTGTCGGACGGGGGCGGATCGGCGCCCGGTCGGCAATCGCTCGGCACGGCCGGCCGGATCATCCGGATCCGGTCCGGGGGCAACCCGAGTCGACCGATCAAGTCGTTCGCGCGGATGAACTCCGACAGGCAGCCGAAGAGGGTCGCCTCGTCGCAGCGGTGCCGCAGGACGAATTCGAGGGCGTCGACGTCGGCGCGGGCGAAGTATTCGGGGAACCGCGAAAAGACGACGTCGTGGATGAACAGGACCGACGGGTGACTGCGGATCTCTTGGAGCACCCCGAGGTACGGGTAGAGCCAAACCGCGCACCCGGCGGCGCGGGCCGCCGCCCGGGGTTGCATCACGGCCAGTTCGAAGTCCGCCGCCGTCAGAGAATCGAACGGAAGGATCACCGGCGCTTCGGCCCACGCCGCCCAGACCCGTTGGCGCTCGCGCAAGCGCCAAGAAGCTAAGCCGATCAGCTTGGTCGCGATCAACACCGGGGAACACGCGATCGCCGCAATCACCGCGCCCGGAGTGCGCGGTCGCCGAAGCAGCGAGCGGCCCCAGTTTCGGAGGAGGTCGAACCAGCGCGCCGGACCGGCCGTGGCCCGCGCGCCGCGGACGCGCCACGAGCGGTTGTGTTCGGCCGTGGCTTTGGCCCGCGTCGCGTCGGGGTGTTCGTAACCGATAATCCGGAAGCGACCCGGATGCCGCGCCGCAAAGCCGGTCAGCAGCGCGGCATCGCCGGCCCGGACGGCGACCGACACGGCCACGTCCGGATGGTTCGCCAACAGCGCTTCCATCAACTCGTAGGTGAAGATGCCGATGCCGTCGTGCGGCAGCAGGGTCTGGCCGTAGGCGCACCAGACGCCGATGTGGAAAACGGGGACGTCCTCCATCGGAAGCTCCAAATATTCGGCGATCGGATCGGGATGGGATACGGGACGGCCCAAGCACTTCCTACCCGCGGCGGGTTCCGAAGACTCCACCCGCCCTACGAAGAATAGCCGTTCTCCGATAAGCTAAGCGATTCCCATCCGCCGGAGGGAGGCACGCCCAGTGGTAGGGGCGGGGCGCTTTCCCCCGGCCCCGCAGGAGCGCAGGCATGTTGAAACTCCAACTCCCCGACGGTTCGATCCGCGAAGTCGCCCCCGGCACCCGGCCGCGCGAGGTCGCCGAGGGCATCGGCAAGCGCTTGGCCGCCGCGGCCATCGCCGCCAAGGTGAACGGGGAGATCGTCGATCTCGACCGCGAACTGACCGAAGAACAGAATCCGCCGGCTGACGCCGGCGGCTCGCCACTGATTTCATTTGAACTGCTCACCGATAAATCCGCCGGTGCGATCGAGGTCCTCCGGCACTCCAGCGCCCACATCATGGCGCGGGCCGTCATGCGGCTCTTTCCGGGAACCCAACTCGCCTTCGGCCCCGTCACCGAAACCGGCTTCTATTACGACATCGATTCGCCGACCGCGATCACGGAGGCCGACTTCCCCAAGATCGAAGCGGAGATGAAGAAGATCGTCGATCTCGCGGAACCGTTCGAGCGCTTCGAACGGCCCACCGCGGAGGGCAAGGAACTCATCGCCGACCTCAAGCAGAAGTTGAAAGTCGAGCACATCGAAGAGGGGCTGAAGGATCACGCGTCCGTCAGCTTCTACCGGCAGGGCGAGTTCATCGACCTCTGCCGGGGGCCGCACATCCCGCACGCGGGCAAGGTCGGCGCCTTCAAGCTGCTGAGTATCGCCGGGGCCTATTGGAAGAACGACGCCAACCGCGAGCAACTGCAGCGCCTCTACGGCACCGCCTTCTTCGATCAGAAATCGCTCGACGCCCACATGAGGCAGATCGAAGAAGCGAAGAAGCGCGACCACCGGCTGCTCGGCAAACAGTTGAAGCTGTTCACCATCAGCCAAACCGCCGGGCAGGGGATGATCCTGTGGATGCCCAAAGGGGCGACCCTGCGCTACTTGCTCGAGACCTTCATCCGCGAGGAGCTCGTCAAGCGCGGCTACCAGCCGGTGTACACCCCGCACATCGGCAACCTGAACATGTACCGCACCAGCGGGCACTTCCCGTATTACGCCGATGCGCAGTTCCCGCCGATGTACTTCAACCCGGTCGTGCAGACCGTCGAGACTTGGTACACCCTGCTCGAAAAGAAGCACCTGACCCCCGTGCGCGAGGCCGCGTTTCTGAAGTTGATCGAGAGCGTCAGCGAAGGCGAGTTCCCCAGTGGCGAGGACGACTACCCGCGCCACACCTGGGGGCAGATCGCCCTCGACGCCCGTGCGCTCTGGCTGGAGTATCCGAAGGCACTCGATGTCGAAGCGAAGAAGACCCTGCTGAAAAACTGGATGAGCGGGCAGGAAGGTTACTTGCTCAAGCCGATGAACTGCCCGCACCACATCCAGATTTACAAGGCGACGCCGCACAGCTATCGCGACCTGCCGTTGAAGCTCGCGGAGTTCGGCACCGTCTACCGGTTTGAACAGAGTGGCGAACTCGGCGGCATGACGCGCGTCCGCGGCTTCACCCAAGACGACGCCCACCTCTTCGTCACCCCGGACCAAGTGCAAGCCGAACTGCGCAGCGAAATCGACCTCGTGCTACTAGTTCTGCGCACCCTCGGATTGAACGAGTACCGCGTGCGGGTGAGTGCGCGCGAACCGGGCAGCGACAAATACGTCGGCGATCCGGCGCAGTGGGATCAGGCCGAGGCGACTTTGAAAGCCATCGTGGAATCGACGCCGGGGTTGGACTTCACCATCGGCATCGGGGAGGCGGCGTTCTATGGGCCGAAGATCGACTTCATCGTGAAGGATTGCATCGGCCGCGAATGGCAGCTCGGCACCGTGCAACTCGATTACAACCTGCCGGCGCGCTTCGACTTGGAATACGTCGGCCCGGACAACAAGATGCACCGGCCGGTGATGCTGCACCGCGCCCCCTTCGGCAGTTTGGAGCGATTCTGCGGTATTCTCATCGAGCACTTCGCCGGGGCCTTCCCGCTCTGGCTCGCCCCGGAGCAGGTCCGCGTGCTGACAATTTCGGACAAGTCGGCGGACTACGGCCGCGAGGTCGAAGCGAAGCTGAAGGCGGCCGGCTTCCGCGTCACCGGCGACTACCGCCCCGAGAAGATCGGCGGCAAGGTGGCCGTCGGTTCGCAGGAGAAAGTGCCGTACCTACTGGTGGTCGGCGAGAAGGACGCGGCCAACGGCACGGTCAGCGTCCGCGACGAGGGCGTCCCCGATTTGAAGAAGCGCGACCTGGGGCCGAAGCCGCTCGCCGAGGTGATCCAGATGTTCGCCGAGGAAGTCGCGGAGAAACGGCTGCGGACGGGTGGGTAGCACGGCGGGGATATACGTACAGCTTTTGGCATCGAGCCATCTTCCTGGCTGATTGCTGATAACTTTTGACGTTCTGGTATCCAATGACAGCAGAGTTCTTCGCCCCGGCGGGGCCGGCGTAGCGAATGTGTGACGCCGGCCCCCTTCGGGGCGGAAGATTTCCGAATTCGATACCCAGGGCTTCTGCCCTGGGCTAAGTAAGTCGGCCCCGCCGGGGCGAAGAGTTCGGTGGCATTCCAAACCTGACAGTCAGTATCAACTGTCCCATTTGAAATCTTGGGGAAACGAAACAGCGTTCAGCAATCGGCGGTCAGCTATCAGCAAAACCTCGCCTTTTCGAGTTTCGGAGAGTGCCAAAATCAAGTGCCGGCTGCACCGTCTGAAGTGTACAATAGAATATACGCTCCGATTCGCGGTTTGTCAAATGAATCGGGACACTTTGTTCACTAATTTGGATGGGGCTTGTCTTGCATATCCAAAGCCGCTTGGGCCTTGGCGGCGGCTTCGGTCGCCTTGGTCCGGATCTGATCCATGCTCGGCAACGAGGCGAACACCTCCGGCGGGATATCCAACTTCTCGCCGAGTTTCACCAAGCACTTCGTGCGCTCTTCGAGCGCCTTGTCGGCGTCGCGCTCTTTGTTGAAACGGCTCTTGAACTTCGCCGAGCGATCACGCAGCGCTTCGTAAATATCGCCGCCCAACAGCGCCGAGATATCGATTTTCATGGTCTCGCGGCGGGTGTCGTCCGAATTCACTTCATCGCCGTTGATCGGCCCGTGTTTGTATTTCGGGAACAGGATCGCGACTTCGGGGCAGACGCGCGAACAGGCGGGGCAGTCGGTCTTGCACTTGTTGTTGTTCTGCACTTGGATCTTCTTGTCCGCATCGATGCCGTACACATCGAATAAGCAGAACGACAAACACTGCATGCAATTGGTGCAGCGGTCGTAGTCGATGACCGGGAACCAAGGCTTCCAACCGCCGGGCTTGGGCAGGTTCAACTCCGCGCGGATCCCCTCGGCGAGCGCGACGACTTCGGCCGTCGGCAGATCGCGGACATCGCGGAAGTGGACCACCGCATCGCCGTCCTCGGCGCGCTCGGGCTTCGCCTCGGCGAACCGGCCGAGCACTACGAGCGTTCCCGCGCTGGTCGCACTGACCGTTCCATGACTACGGATCACCGAGACCGAAAACCCTTTGGCCAGCAGGGCGCAGACGAGTTCCGTCCGCGCGCCCGGCGGCAGCGGTTCGGCGCCGGTGCCCTCGTACACGGCCACGCGGAATAGGTTCGCCTTCGGCGCCGGTTTGGCGTCGGTGGTCAGTGGAATCGGCAAGGTCGCGGTCACGCGATCGCCTCCGGTTGTTCGAGGAGCTTGGCCAAGATGCTTTCGGGCGTGTCGGTCCGCATGTTCAGAATCTCGACGTTGTCGGTGCCCAACTTCGCCCCGGCGGCGCCGAAGAGCCAGCGCACGGCCCGCGGGTAACAGGCCGCGATTCGCACGCCTTCGCCGGCGAGTTCGTGCAGCGCGGGATCCTTTTTCGCGCTCATTTCGCACAGGTCCGGCACGGCGTCGAAAGGGATCCCCGATTCGGCGAGTCGGCGCAGCACCATTTCCTTAGTCGCCTTGGGCACGACGTTGGCGTAACTGCAATTGCAATACAAAACTCGCAGCGGAATCGGCATGGCACATCCAAGATTAAGAATTCACCACAGAGTCACAGAGAGCACAGAGGAAGAATAAGATCGGGATTAAAAACCATTTCAACTCTCTTGTTCGTTACTTTTCTCTGTGTCCTCAATGTCTCTGTGGTAAAAACTCTTCATTTCAAATCCCGGTGAGTCGGTACCGGGCGGCCGGGGCGGAAGGCTTCTTCGTGTTCCACGTCGGCATCCACCTTATTCAGCATCGCGGTTTCGCTCAGCACCGCCAGCACCAGCGTCTTCAGAATGTCCGGGTCGGCTTCGGCCCGCAGGTTCACGATCAACTCGCCCGATTCCAGTTCGTCGCTCAATTCGTGCGAGGTTTCGACGCGGCCGT
>JAYTBD010000727.1:0-7854 GCA_043737155.1 Fimbriiglobus sp.
GCTTCGCCGTTCAGTTGCGCGGTCAACCCGTCGGCGATGAACCGGGCTTTCGCCGCGGCGTAGCGTTTCGCATAGGCGCGGTCGCCGGTTACACCTTTCAAATCGTCGGGTTTGAGGATCGTCGCGCCGTCGAAGGCCATCGACCATTCCGACAGTTCGAGCGTGTATTTCACGTCGACGGCGGTCGGTTCCAATCGGACTGCGATCTTGCGGTCGAACTCGCACTGCAGCAGCGGGTGCGCCCCGGCCAGGGCGGGTGCGAACGCGAGAACCAGCAAAGCGAGTGACAAGCGACTCATGCTTCTATGAAAGCAGAATCGAGGCGGAAAAGCCAGATGGCGCGGATTACAGGCCGCTCGGTTCCTGCTCGTAGCGCTGGTGCAATGCCAAGCGCATCCGGAACGAGAGCCCGATGGCCGGGCAGATGAGGTGCCGCAGATTCTTGAACGCGGCGGAATCGAGGATCGCTTGGACGCCGGGATCGCCGACGGGGTTGTTGCCGACTTCCAGATGCGTCAATCGGCGCAGCGAGTGCGATGCGGCCATGGCCCGCAAACCGTCGTCGCCGATGCCGTTGTTCGTAAGCCGGAGCACCCGCAAGCCGCTCAGCGTAAGGGAATTGGCCAGCAGTTCGGCCCCCGCATCGCCGAGGTCGTTGTGGCCGAGGTCGAGTTCGCGGATCTTCGGCGGGTGAATCGTTTCCAAGATCGGTCGCAGCGTCTCGGCGGTGAAGCCGTTCTCCGAAAGGTCGAGCACTTCCGCGCGGAGCAGTTTGGAATACTCGCACAGCGGCGAGCGCGGTCCGCCGAGCCGGGTGGCTTTGAGGTCGAACGAGGAGAGCTCCGGCAAATGCTCCGATGCGGCGATGGTCTCCGCCCCGAGTGGGCCGATCGCGTTCCCCGTCAATTGCAGCCGGGCCAACTTGCCGAAGCGCGGGCAGCGGGCCAGCAATCGCGCCCCGACTTGGCCGATCTCGTTCTCGCTTAAGTCGAGTTCTTTCAAAGATGCCAACCCCGGCGACAGCACGAGGTGTTCGACGCCTTCGTCGCCCATTTCATTGCGGGCCAATCCGAGCCGGCGGAGTCCTTCCAAATAGGGACTGTCGCCGATGGCCCGCGCCACGGCCGGGCCGAGGTGCTGACCGTAGATCGTCAACCCCGTCAACTTCGCCAAGTGCGGGGAATGCAGCACGGCGCGCAAATGGCTGCCGGCATCCAGAATGTGCAAGTGCCGCAGAGGCCCAGTTCTGAACAGCGAGGGAGCTTGGGCGAGAAATTGTCGGGCGGTCACTTTCGCTTCTTCGACGAAGCCGCGGTGGAAGACCGGCCCCGTGGCCAGTCCCGCATAAGGCTTGGCCCATTCTTCGGCGTAGCGGCTCAGCAGGCGCCGCTCCGTATTGGCGAGTGCGCGCCGGCGGCGGTCGTACGGCGACAACTTGGCCAAGGCCAACTGCGCGCGGATGAACTCCGCCCGGCCGGTCTCGCCGAGTTCGTCGAGCCAATCGGCGAAGATGAGTCGCGGCGCGTCCGCGTCCGGCTCCTCGCGGATCGGTTTCCAAAAGCCTTCCCAAGCCTGCGCCATGCCGCAGTCTAGTTCACGGATGGGATCCCTGCGCTCCCCGTGTCGCCGCCCACACACTTCTGCTAAACTCACTTTCCCTTTCCCGCTTCGGAGGTCCGCGCGATGCTGCGATTGTCCCTGTTCACCCCGTTGGCGCTGCTGGCGTTCGCCCTGCCCGCCGCCGCCGCCGACACGCCCGCCCACAAGGAGACCCGGTTGTTCGAACTGCGTATGTACACCGCCCTCGAAGGCAAGCTCGACGCGATCCACAAGCGCACCAAAGACGCCGGCCTCAAACTCCTCGAGAAGCACGGCATGACCGTGCTCGGCGTCTGGTCGCCGATCGATCCGAAGGACGCCCGCTTCTTCTTGCTGCTCGCGCACAAGGACAAAGCCGCCCGCGATGCGTCCTTCAAAGCCTTCGCCGCCGATCCGGAGTGGGTGAAGGTGCGCGACGAATCCGAGAAGGACGGTAAACTCGTCGCCAAGGCCGAGGAGATCTTCCTGACCGCGACCGACTATTCGCCGGCGATCAAGGTCGGCGAGAACAACGCCGCGCGCGTCTTCGAACTGCGGACCTACACCGCCACCGAAGGGAAGCTCGACAACCTCAACGCCCGTTTCCGCGATCACACCGTCAAGCTCTTCGAGAAGCACGGCATGAAGAATTGGGCCTACTGGAACTACCTCAAGGGCGCCAAAGGCGACGACGCCATGCTCGTCTATTTTCTGACGCACGATAGCCCCGAGGCCGCGAAGAAGTCGTTCGACGCCTTCCGCGTCGATCCGGATTGGATCGCCGCGCACAAAGCGAGCGAAGAGAAAGCCGGCGGATCGCTGACGATCGCCAAGACCGGGGTGAAGTCGGTGTTTCTGAAGCCGACCGACTATTCGCCGACGAAGTAGGTCCGAGTCTGTCCAGCGCGATGCCCCACCTCCCGCTGGACAGACTCGAAGTTTTCTGGACAGACCAAAGTTTTCTGGACAGACCAAGCCCCCCTACGACTTACGTCGCGCTCGCAATAAGGGGGTCGGCTGGACAGACTGGGCCAAGCGACTTCACAGACGATCCAACGGGCTGACCACCCCGCGTGCTCCGCGCTGTAAAACGTGCGTGTAAATCATCGTCGTACTCACATCCGCGTGCCCGAGCAGTTCCTGCACCGTGCGGATATCCGCGCCGCCCTCGAGCAAATGCGTGGCGAACGAATGCCGGAACGTATGGCAACTCACTTTCTTCACAAACCCGCAGGCCATCACCGCCTTTTTGACTTCCTTTTGAATCGTGTTCTCGTGGATGTGATGCCGTCTCGAAATAGGCGCAACGGGGGAATCGTGTCCTTCCGCATCCCCGCGCGGATCGACGCTCAACTTCGACGACGGAAACAGATACTGCCAGCCCAACTCCCGATCCGCCATCGGCCACTTTTTCGCGTACGCATACGGCAGCCACACCCGCCCGTGACCCGCCGCCACATCCCGATCGTGGACCACCTTCACCCGCAACGACTGCTCGCGCAACTTCGCCTCCGCGCGCTTCGGCAACGGCACCGCCCGATCCTTCTCGCCCTTGCCGTCGCGCACGAGAATTTGATGGCGGTCGAAGTCCACATCCTTGACTCGCAGCCGACAGCATTCGAGGATCCGCAGCCCGGAACCGTACATCAACTCGGCCAACAATCGGTGAACGCCCGTCATTCTGTCTAATATCGCCCGGACTTTCTCCATGCCGAGTACGACGGGCAACCGCTGCGGTCGTTTGGCACGCAGACAATCGATCTTGGGCAACTCGATCTCCAGCACCTTCTGATACAGGAATAAAATCGCGGAGAACGCTTGATTCTGCGTACTGGCCGCGACTTTTCGTTCCGTGGCGAGGTGCGTGAGAAACCGTTCGATCTCCGCCCCGCCCATCTCACTCGGGTGGCGTTTATGGTGGAAAAGAATGAACCGTTTACACCAATCCGCATACGCCTCTTCGGTGCGGATGCTGTAGTGCAAGAGCCGCGTCTTGGCCCGCAAGCGATCTAGCAACTTCGGTGGTTTCGGACTTTGCGGATTCGGGACACTCGGGGCCATAATTTAGTTGACACTCTTCCGCCGAAAGTGGAAACTATGTGAAAATACGGGAGCCACGTGCGTTCCCGTCCGACGAAGTCGAGACCGGCTTGGTCAGATTATAATCTGGATTAGACAGAACGACCACTCGAAATAGGCAGAATTTTTTCTGTCGACTTACAGTTCGGTGGCGGAGGGCGAGGCGGATGTACGGGGTTCCGGCTGACCTGGACCTATCGTTCCTGCACGGCACGGTGTTGATCCAGGTTTGCCTTGGTCAGCACCAGGTGCAGTTCCACTTCCACCCCACCGGGTCGATCTTTGTGGAGGGCGGTTGGGAGCTTCGGGACGCGGCGGGGGAGTGGATGGACGGCACGACCGAGGGGGTCGAGCGACCACGATGTCGGTCTGACCGGCTGCTCGGCGGGCGGGTGGCGGGCAGCGAGGTGTCCGCCCCGCGCTGGTTCGCCCTGCGGTTCGACGGCGGCGAGGTGTTGCGGGTGTTCGACGATTCGGAGCAGTACGAGTCGTTCCAGATCGAGCCGGGCGGTATCATCGTGTAGGTTCCGGACGCCGAACCAGGCGCTGCAGCAGACGGCGGGGGCATGTAGGCTTTCCGTAATTAGTAGCTCACTCGGCCCCCGCCGCTGCTGAGCTGTGTCGTTCGGCAATACAAAAAGGAATCCTCGATGCCCACATCCTTCAGCGGTGCGGAATTCGCAAAAGCTCTCTCGGAGGGAACTCTCCGCGAGTTGATCGAGCTAAGCGGAATGGTCAAACCCATTGATGGTGACCAAACCGCAGTCCTTTTCTCCCCTAACGCCGGATGTGAATCCTGGACAACAATCCCCGTCTCGATGATCGACTCTGTGCACTTTTTAACCACAGCACGTTGCCGAGATCACTACCATCCTCTGGTCAACATTACTCTTAAGCAACCGCATCCTGAGAACACCGAAGCAAATGTCTTTGCTGCACTACTCCGTTCTGTCTCGATCCAGATCGAATCGGCTCAACAAGAAACTGTTGAGCCGCCAGTCCTCGCACCTGCAAAATACCACCTGCATAAATCTCGCATGCAGGCTTACAATTGCTTTTGCTCTCAAAACCCCGATGAGGGCCGTAACTATGAACGTATTGGTGGTCCCTACGATACATATACTCAATGTGAGGAAGTCAGACGCCGCGATAACACATGCACACGGCAGTAGACGATCCGCCGAACCAGGCGCTGCAGGGGACCGGCGGCCTCACAGGTTGTTTCCAGTTCCTAGCTCGACGGTGGCCGCCGGCCCCTGAGCTGGGTCGTTCGGCGGCAGGAGGCGAAGACACGGGTGGTCCGCTATCGCTTCACACCGGACCGCCACTTCCCGCGTCCCGAGGCGCAGGGACCGGACCCCGGCGCGGTCGAGCATGCGTTCGCCAAGGTCGTGCGGGCGCTTGTGGACGAACTGGCCATCGGCTCGCTCAGGTTGGTAGGGCTGGAGACCCGTAGTGACTGCTCGGTCAGGTACAATGACGGCCAAGCTGTCGGGTCAGACCAACTGGGACCGCTCGTTGGCCATCTGGTGCGCGAGGAGTGCTGGGGCAGCTTGGAGTCGGGTGGGTTTAGCGTGCGGGTCGGGTACGACTTCCATTTGGTCGTCGCTGCCCCACGCTGGTGTCCGGGTGCGGTGGCAATCGCACGGTCAGTCGCCCTGTTTGTTGAGGAGCTTCGGCCCGAGATTCCGGTTGGCCAAGACGCCGAACCAGACGTTGTACATTACCTGACCACTTTTTAGGGATGGAGTTGTTGCAGGCGGCCATCGCTGTTTCGATGGTCTTTACCGCCGACGACTTCTACACTTGCGCCGAATCCTGAGCGTGGCTGGACGCTCCGGCTAAGCCGTGTACCCGAAAACAACGAACGTACTTCCTTAGGTCTGGTGCGGGGTTCACCCGTGACTAACCAAGAGTCGTACTTCTACTCGCGCTACTCGACCGACATGCAGCGGAGCGAATCCTGCGAGGACCAAGAACGCGGCATCCGCGACGGGCTCAAGCGAAAGGGGATCGACGCCGCCGACGCGATCCTCCTCCGCGACGAAGCGGTCTCGGGCACGAGGGCCGACCGGGAGAATTTCTCCGTCCTCCAGGAGAGCATCCGGCTCAATCGGGTCAAACTGGTGGCGGTTTACGATTTGAGCCGGCTGTCGCGCGCCGGCGATACCAAAGCCTTCGTAACCGACCTGGTCTACTCGGGCGGTCGCTTCATCTCGGTCTCCGAAGGGATCGACAGCGACGAACCGGGATGGGATATCAAGGTCGGCGTCCTCGACATCCACCACTCCCAGACGATCGCGAACACGAGTTCCAAGGTCCGCAACGGCCAAATGGGCCGCGTGTTGGCGGACGACTCCGCCGGCGATCAGCCCTTCGGCTACGAGTCCTACTACCACGACGCCGACTGGCAGCAGCGACTCGCCCGGCGGGGTCCGAAACCGAAGAAGGGCCTGCGGATCTACGAGCCCGAAGCCCGGTGGGTCGGGCAAATCTTCGCCTGGTTCAACGCCGGTTGGTCGATCGGCGCGATCGCGCCGGAAGGACGGCCCATCGAAGGGATTTTGGCGTGAGTCGGTGGGCAATGAGAGCGGTTTGGCGAGGTACTTTTCGGTAGCCTGCGGCGGCGAGCTGTGCACATGCATGATGACCCAGCCGCTCCACCGTTGTAACTGCACGACACCCAGACCCACTCGTCCTTGACGACCGGCATCGGGATCTGCGCGGTGCCGCCGGTGGCCGCGGCCCCCTTGTACTGCCACAGCGTCTTGCCGGTCTCGGCATGGAAACCGACGAGCCCCGAACCGTTACCGATGAGGATGAGGTACTGCGGCACCCCGCCGATCGTGGCTTTGACCGGCGACGAGTAACCTTGGCCAGGTTGGAAGCCCCGACTGTTCGGGGCGCCGATCGCGCCGGCATCGGCCTTCCAGACGGTCTCGCCGGTGTCGGCCTTGAGCGCGACCAGCGCCGCCCCCTTCGTGACCGGGGTGCAGATGATCTTGTCGCCGTCGGCGAATACCGAGTCGCTGTATCCCCAAGCGATGCCGTCCCGGCCGCTGGCCGCCCCGCCGAAATCCTTCACATAGCTCTTCGACCAGACTTCTTTGCCGTCCTTCGCGTTCAGGCACGACAGCGTGCCGGTGCCGCTCACGGTGTACAGTTTGCCTTTGTGGACGGTTGGCGTGCTGGCGGGGCCGTTGCCCTGCGGAAACAGTCCGGTGGCCGAGGGCGAGAACGGGGCGAACCAGATCTCGGAACCGTCCGATTCCTTCAAGGCCCAGACGCCGTCCTTGCCGTCGCGCGCGCCGACGCCGTAGATGACACCGTCAGCGATCAAGGGTGTCCCCCAGCCGAAGCCCAAATTCTTCGCGGTCCAGAGCTGCTTGGGGCCACCTTCGGGCCACTTCTTCAGCAGCCCGGTCTCGGGCGAGGCGCCGTCGCGATTCGGGCCGCGGAACCCGGGCCAATCGGCGGTCGACGCCGCGGTGCCGCTGAAGATCAACGAAACGAAGAGTGCGAAACGAAGAGCCATAGCAGAGTTCCTCCGAGTGGTAATACGAGAGTGCGGGTGACGACCTGCGTCTCCCCGAGCGTTTACGCCGAGCGGGCAGGTTACTTTGACTTCACGTCGTAGCACAGCAGTACGCCTTGGTCGCGGATATACATGCGGCCGTTGGCAATCACCGGGTGCGCCCAAGCCGGCGATCGGCTGCGGTCGTCGAAATTCGTCGATCACCTGCCGCTCTACCGCCGAGAGGCGATCTTCGCCCGGCTCGGCTGGCCGGTGTCCCGCAGCCGCTTGTGCGATCTCCTCGCGGACTGCGCGATCCTGCTCGACCCGGTCTACCGGGCCATGGTCGCCCGGCTGAAAGGGTCGTTCGCGATCCACGCCGACGAGGGCCCGCTGGCGCTGCTCAACCCCAAACGCACCGCCTACGCCTGGCTCTACCTCGGCGATGCGGCCCACCCCTACACCCTCTTCGACTTTACCCCGGGCCGCGGCGAGGAGCACCCCGCCGCGTTCCTGAGCGGGTACTCCGGCTTCGTCCACGCCGACGCTTACACCGGCTACAACCCCGTGCACGGATCGGGGGCGCGGCACCTCGGCTGCTGGGCCCACGTGCGGCGGAAGTTCGTCGAAGCCCGGGACAACGACCCGGCCCGGGCGAGCGAGGCCCTGGCCTACATCCGCAC
>JAYTBD010000728.1:0-7842 GCA_043737155.1 Fimbriiglobus sp.
GTGAAAGAGCGCTTCGACACCCATCCGGAGTTGAACCAGCGCTTCAAGGCTTCGACCGATTGGAAGCTGCTCAACCAAATCCTGACGGGGGCCCGCGTCAAGGAACTGACCCGCGTCCGCATCGTGAAGAAGGGCCGGACCTCCGGCGGCGCCGGCTTCGACGTGGACGAACTGTCGCGGACTTATTACGGTCGGCAAATCTTGGGTGGCCTCGGATTCACCAAGCGGCGCAAGGTACTCGACCGGGCCGAATTCGACCAGCTGAACGCGGAGTTCGCCAAGATCAAACTGGCGCTGCCCGAAGCCGTGGAACCGACCACGACGGAGAAGTACTTCGCAGGAAATCGCCATCGCCCTTTTCGAGAGCGATACGCACGTCATCAAAGGTTTCCAGCAGGAGCGCGAGATCGACGAAGTGACCGACCGCCTGCTGGAACTCTCGGCGACCGGTGGCACCCGCGTCGATGCGGCGCTGAAATGGGCTTACGAGCAATTCGAGGAAGTCCCCGAAGCCGAGTTCCGCCTGCTATTCCTGCTGTCGGACTACGAGTTCTTCGAGTCGCCGCGCGACTTGCTCGAGATGACCAACGGCCTCGCGCAGCAGAATGTGCGTTTCTTGGGCGCCGCCCACGGCCGTTTCAACAAGACGATGGCCGACTTCTTCCAAGACGCCCTCGGTGGCCAGCTCATCAAACTCCGCAACCTCGACGCCGTGCCCGGACTGCTGATGGACGCCATCCGCGCGTCGTGAGAGGCATCTGCATGGGTGTGAAACTGTGTTCAGTATAAACATGCGCTCCGAATTCTCCTTGTCAAATAATTCCGAGCGGGAACATACAACGAGCTTTCGGTGCGATGTCACTTTCCACAGTCCAAGGCTCTTTCCATGAGATTCACTCCCGCCCTCGTTGGCCTCCTCCTCGCCGGGCCACTGTTCGCCGCCGGGCCGGACAAACCCAACATTCTCGTCATCGTCGCCGACGACCTCGGTTACTCCGACCTCGGTTGCTACGGCGGGGAGATCGCGACACCGCACCTCGACGGGTTGGCGAAGGACGGCCTGCGCTTCGGGCAGTTCTACAACACTGCCCGCTGTTGGCCGTCGCGGGCGGCGCTCCTCACGGGTTACTACGCCCAGCAAGTCCGTCGCGATGCCGTGCCCGGAATCAAAAGCGGATCGCAAGGCACGCGGCCCGACTGGGCGCGGCTCCTCCCCGAGATGCTCCGGCCGCTCGGCTATCGCGCTTATCACTCGGGCAAATGGCACGTCGATGGCAAACCCTTGGACAACGGCTTCGACCACTCCTACAGCCTCGACGACCACGACCGCCACTTCGCCCCGAAGCTGCACACGCTGGACGGCCAAGCGCTGCCGGGGACGGATCCGAAAAGCGGTTACTACTCCAGCGCGGCCATCGCCGACCACGCCGTCAAATGCCTGAAGGAACACGCCGACAAGCACGCCGGCAAACCCTTCCTCGGCTACGTCGCCTTCACCGCGCCCCACTTTCCCGTGCAAGCTCCCGCCGAAGACATCGCGCCGTACAAGAAAACCTACCTCGCCGGCTGGGACGCCTTGCGTGACGAACGCTGGAATCGCATGCGAGCTTTGAAGCTGGGCGGTTCGACGCTCGCCCCGATCGAGCGCGATGTCGGACCGCCGTACCACAATGCGGATGCGATCAAAAAACTCGGGCCGAACGAGTTGAACCGGCCCGTGGCTTGGAAGGACTTGAACGCGGAGCAGCGCGAATTCCAAGCCGGCAAGATGGCCGTGCACGCCGCGATGGTCGCCCGCATGGACGCCGAGATCGGCCGGGTCTTGAAACAATTGAAGGCGATGGACGCCCTCGATAACACGCTGATTTTCTTCCTCTCGGACAACGGCGCGAGCGCCGAAATCATGGTCCGCGGCGACGGCCACGACCCGCACGCGGAGTGCGGCACCGGGGCGACGTTCCTGAGCATCGGGCCGGGCTGGTCGAGCTTGGCGAACACCCCGTTTCGCCGGCACAAGACGTGGGTCCACGAAGGCGGGATTTCGACGCCGTTGATCGTCCACTGGCCGAAGGGCATCGCGGCGAAGGGGGAAATCCGCGCGGCGCCGGGGCACATCGTCGATCTGGTGCCGACGATCCTCGATGCGGCGGGCGGCAAGCCGATGGAGAAATGGAATGGCAAGCCGGTGCCGGTGGCGCCGGGAAAAAGCTTGCGACCGCTCTTCGCCAAGGACGGCACGGTGACGCGCGATTCCATCTGGTGGCTGCACGAGGGCAACCGGGCTTTGCGCGTCGGCGATTGGAAGATCGTCGCGGCCGGGAAAGATTCCGCGTGGGAACTTTACGACCTGAGCGTGGATCGCTCCGAGACGAAGGATTTGGCGAAGGCGAATCCGGACAAAGTCAAAGAGCTGGCCGCGCAGTGGACGAAGCAATTGGAAGAACACACGGCGTTGGCGAAGAAGGATCTGCCGGGCAAACCGAAATCGCACTCCGACCGACAACTCGAGGGTTGGACCATCCGCGTCGACGACCGCCTTTTGAAGGGGCCGGATGAAGCACTGGGGACGAAAGCACTGCGATTCTTGGAAGGGAAATTGGCCGACATCAAGGTTGTACTCGCTCCGGATCAGCTGAAGAAGTTGCAAGCGGTGGTGATCGTCCTCGATCTTTCCCACGGTGAACTCACGTCGATGCAGTACCACCCGAGCGCGGGTTGGCTGAAGGAGAACGGCTATTCCGAGAAACTCGAGAAGTGCGTCCATATCCCCCGCGCCGCGGACGTCGCCGTGAAACGGAACATCAACGAGCAACCGTGGGTGATCCTGCACGAACTCGCCCACGCCTACCACGATCAAGTGCTGAGCTTCGACGATCCGCGCATCGTGGCGGCGTACGAGAAGTACAAGAAGAGCGGTCGCGGCGACAAAACGCTCCTGTCCGACGGCCGGCGTGTGAAGCACTACGCGTTGACGAACCCGATGGAGTTCTTCGCCGAGATGACGGAAGCCTACTTCGGCGTCAACGATTTCTTCCCGTTCACCCGCGCGGAGTTGAAAGAATCTGAACCGGAGATCGAGGAGTTGCTGTCCGGGATTTGGGAATCGAAGAAGTAAGCCCGGTGTTCAAGACAAGATCGCATCCACGACTTGCCCGTCGCACAGGGTGAGCGGGCGTCCGAGGCGGTCGCGGATTTCCATTCGGGGATCGACGCCGAGGAGGTGATAGATCGTGGCCGCCAAGTCGGACGGCGTGGTCGCGTTCGTGGCCGGCTCCGCCGCGAAGCGATCGCTGGACCCGTAGACCGCCCCGCCTTTTACCCCGCCGCCGGCGAGAACCGTTGTGAACACCTTGCCCCAATGGTCGCGGCCGTCCTTGCCGGCGCCGGCCCCGCCGACCACCGATTGGCCCACCTTCGGCGTCCGCCCCATCTCGCCGGTCCAAACCACCAGCGTGTCGTCGAGCATCCCGCGTTCGCGCAGGTCGTCCAGCAGCGCGGAGAAGGCGAGATCCGTCGTCGGACAGAGGCGGGTTTTCAAGTCGATGAAATTGCGGCTGTGAGTATCCCAGTAGACGCTCACGTTCTCGATTCCCTCGTTGGGCCAGAACACCGTGACGAGCGGGACGCCGGCCTCGACCAAACGGCGCGCTTGCAGTACGGATTGCCCGTGGGGGTTCATCCCGTAGCGCTCGCGGACCTTCGCCGGCTCGCGCGAGAGGTCGAATGCGGCCGTGGCTTCGGGGGAAGCGAGGAGCGAGAACGCCCGCTCGTAATGCGAACCCATCGCCCGCACATGGGGGTCGGACTCCGCCTTCCGCACACGCCCATCGAGGGAGTCGAGCAAACCGTGCCGTCCGCCGAGCCGGGCCTTGTCCACGTCGGCGGTGAGAGAGAATTCGCCGACCCGATAGCCGGGTTTCGAGCCGTCCGCGTCGATCCGCGTGGGGTTATACAACGGCCCGAGAAGGCCGGCCCCCTGCCCGTGGCTCTGCTCGACGAATCGCGGCGCGGCATCGGGCACCACGGGCATCATCGACACGTAGGGCGGGAGAGGACCTTTCCCGCGACCGAGCTTCGACAGTACCGCGCCGTAATTCGGCCAGTCATCTGCGATCGGGCCGGCGGGCGCCGGTTTGCCGGTGAGCAAATGGTGCGTGGCGGTCAGGTGGTTCACGTCCGGGTGCGTCATCGAGCGGATCAAGCAGAGATCCTTGGCCCGCTCCGCCAACTTCGGCAGGTGCTCGCAGATTTGCAACCCCGGCACGGTCGTTCGGATCGGTTTGAACTCTCCCCGGTATTCGACCGGGGCATCGGGCTTTAAGTCCCAAGTATCCTGCTGGGCCGGACCGCCCCACATGAACAGGACGATGCACGACTTCGCCCGCCGCGGTTTGGACGCCGGTTGACCGGCCGCTTTGAGCACGCTCGGCAGCCCGAGTCCGAACAGACTCAACGCCCCCGCGCGGACGAACTCGCGGCGTGGCACCGCCGGGTTGAAGCAGGAGCTTTGGAATGGCGGGAAGAACATTTGGCGGGTGTACCCAGTTACGCGATCGGTCGTTTGCGGATATGCCAGTTTAACGCTCGATCCTCGCTCCGGTCAAACGCATTCGACGAGCCGAGTGGGTGAAGTATAAAAAACTATATGCCGAGGGCAATCTATCGACGCGCTGCCGCCGTCTGACTTGATGCAACAAGCGCCGAGTGCGCCCCCAGTCTTTCGTATTTCCACCGGAGATTTCATTGTGCGCCGCCTCATCCTCGCAAGCTTGTCCATCGTCTCCTTGGCGGTGGTCGCCGAACCGGTCCTCGGTCTCCGCATCGCCATCCAGAATTTCTCGACTTCGCAGAAAGTCGCCCAATCCGAGATCGTCGTCGCGGGCAAAGTCACGAGCATCGAGAAAGAAACTGTCGAACTGCCGCAATTCGCCGGCGACAAAAACAAAGCCGCGTTCTTGATCGCGGTGATCAAGGTCGAGACGAGCCTAGCCGGGGCCAAGAATGTCACCCACCTCAAAGTCGCGTTCCTCTCCCAACCGGGCGGCGGCGAAGAGCAACCGAACCTCGGTAGGCCGATCCGACCCGTCCCCATCCGCGGCGGCGGTGCGATTCGATTGAACGAAGGCCAAGAGGGCATCTTCTTCCTGCAGAAGCACCCCGGCTCGGCGTCGTACTACACCGTGCCGCCGGGCTATACGCCGATCAACGCGAAGGCCGAGAACTACAAGGACGAGCTCGCGAAGGTGAAGGTGACCACCGAGGCCTTCGCCGACCCCGTGAAGGCGCTCAAAGCCGAGAAGCTCGACGCGCGCCTCACGGCCGCGGGCGCCATCGTCGCCAAGTACCGCCAGAACCCCACGGGCCAGTCGGTGGAAACACTGATACCGGCCGAGGAAACCAAGCTGATTTTGAAGGCGCTGCTCGAGGCCGATTGGATCGTCGCGGATGCACCGGGAGTCGGCTTCGACTACCAAGCCTCCGGTCCCGGGATCGCGGGCCTCCTCGGTCTCTACCCCGGTGCCAACGGCGTCGGGACCTTCCAGCAGAAGCCGGGCGAGAGCTACAACGGCAAGTGGAAGGATGCGGTCAAGGCTTGGCACGAGAAGAACGGCGACAAGTTCGAGATCAAGAAGTTCGTGCCGAAGGTCAAGAAGTAGTCGGTGTTCGAATCGCTTCCGCTCCGCGTCGCGGAAGCGATCCGATCACAACCCTTTCGCCGCGTCATCGTACACTTCGCCAATGCTCATCACGATGCGGACGATGACCACGATGATCAGCAGCCCGACCATCGCGTAGACCGAGCCGCCCGCGAGCATCGTCAGCCACTTCAACTTCCGACTCGCTTCCTCGCGGTACTGCTCCGACTGCTTGGCCATCACTTCGGCCAGCGACCCGGTGATAACGCCGACGCCGACGGAATCTAGGAATTCTTCGGGGAACAATTTCTTCGGGCAACCCGACAGAATCTTGTCGATCGCGCGGCCGCCGCGCGCCTGCTTGACGCAGCTCTCCGATTGGGCGAGGTAGGCCGCGTTCGTCGTCGCGCGGAAGCTGTAGAGCAGACTCTCGTCCGCATTCAGCCCGGCTTCGCTGGTCATGTGCAGGGCCATGGCGAAGCGCTGCAGCGCGAAGGCCCGGAAACAACTCGCCAAACCGGGGATGTTCAATGCGAACGCTTCGAACTTCGCCCGCAACGGGTCGTTGTCCCGCAGGAACAAGTAAGCCGCAATGAGGAAGGCGCCGAAGCCGAAGCCGACGGTGAGGACGATCGCCGCGCCGCGTGTGCCGCTGAGGAATTGGCCGAGTGGGTTGAACGCACCTTTGCCATCCGCCGGCGCGAGCAGCCCCAAGATCAACAGCATCAAGGCGATCACGCAGATGCCCGAGACGTACATGAACCCCGGCCAGATCATCGCGCCGAAGAATAGCTTGCGGGACGAAACCACCTGTTCGAAATAGTGCTCGAGTTCTTCGAACATCTCCGTCAAGCGCCCGGTCTTCTCGCCGACGGCGATGAGCTCGATCATCAGCGGCGGGAACTTCGACCGGTCGGGCTTCATCGCGTTTTCGAGCGAACTGCCTTGGGCCAATCGCTCCGCGATCAGCTTCGCCATGTCGCGGCCGGCGCTCGGCCCCGACTTCGCTTGCTGCTTGAAAATCTTCAGCGGGGACAGGCCGATGCCGATGCCGTGGCGCAGTGCCCGGCACCACGACACGATGACTTTCAGCGGCAGTCGGGGCGAAAAGATCACGGGAAGCTCACGCCGTGAGGGGAATGCGGCCCGCGGGGAGGCCGCGGTAAATCCGCTGGATGCGTTCGCGGGTCAGACCCAGCACGCGGTCGAACCGGCTCAGCTTCATGCCGTCGATGCTCGGGTTCTTGTCGGCCATGTGCTCCAACATCGCGATGTCCTGCCGGACTTCCCGATCCACTTCCCGGCGGAAGATCCACTTGGAAATTCTAAGCCCTCCGGCCGGTCCGGGGAAGCGGCTCTTGGCGTAGACGAACGAGGTGACGGCCGTGCGGTCGGCGTCGATGGGCCAGAAAAACATGTACAGCCGCCAGCGGATCATCGCTTCGCGGTCGCCGTCCGGCGAGGTCCACCAATGATCGTAGACGCTGTAGACGGGGGAGAAGTGCGTCGTCCAATGGTCGTGGAAGAGGTCGCCCTTGCGGATGCCGAGGATCCACGCGAGCGGTTTGAAGAGCGTCTTCGTCGGGCCGACGTTGGTGACTTTGACCGTTTCGTCGGTCGGTTCGAAGTTCACCTTCACCTCGTGCATCCGGGCGAGGTCGTAGCCGAAGGTGTCATGGACGGTGCCGCTGTGTTCGATCTCGTTGAAGTTGTCGACTGTCAATTCGAGCGGTGCCGGGACGACGTGGTGGAAATTGCCGAGGTGGTAGTAGTTGTCCTTGTTGATTTCGGGGAACTCGGGCCGGCTCGCCATCGACTTCACCCAGATGTAGCCGTGCTCCTCGCGGGTATCGTAGGCGTCGGTGCAAGTGTGCAATTTGGGGGTGCTCGGGCTTTCGCCGTTGCCGCAGGCGTCGAAGGTCCAGCCGTGATATTTGCACTCGATGCGTTCGCCGACGACCCGGCCGTAGCTCAGTTTCAGTCGGCGGTGCGGGCAGACGTCGTTGACCGCGGCCACGGCCCCCGCGGCGGTGCGGTACAGGCAGATCAGGTTGCCGGCGAGTTGCAGCCCGGCGGTCTTGCCGACTCTCAGCTTCCGACTCGGGAAGATCGGGTGCCAATGGTCGAGCATCCCCATGGGGCTGTGCACCTCGGAACCGTAGAATGGAACTCGGTGAGTTTATCGACTTTCCCGCGTGCGGGCTTT
>JAYTBD010000729.1:0-7832 GCA_043737155.1 Fimbriiglobus sp.
CTCGCTTCGGTCGCGGGGCAGATCGGCTCGCAGACCGACCCGCCGTACAGCGCCGCCAAAGCGGGGCTGATCAACTTCGCCCAATGCGCCGCCAAGGATTTGGCGCCCTACGGCGTCCGCGTCAACACGATCTGCCCCGGCATGGTGAAGACGGAATTGAACAAATCCGTGTGGCAAGCGTGGGCCGACCTCCAACCGCCCGGTGCGGTCGCGGGTTACGAGGAATGGGCGGCGGACAAGATCCGGAAAGTAATCCCGTTGAACGCGTGGCAGACCCCCGAAGACGTGGCGAATATGGCGGTGTTTTTGGCCTCGCCGCGGGCCGCGATGGTCACCGGTCAAACGATCAACGTCGACGGCGGCTTTGTGATGCGGTGAGGGGATCGGGTTCCGGGGATCGGGTATCGGGTATCGCAGACTTGGAAAACTCCTCGCCGACACCCGATCCCCGATACCCGAACCCCGATGTAACACATCGTATCGGCCGATAGGCGCACCTCTCCGGGACGACTATCATGTTCTGTGGGAAAGCTCCGGAGTGCGTACATGCCATTCGTGTTGAGGCCGCCCGGCGAGTCGATCACCTTGGTCGACCAACTGGCCGCGCTCGGCGTCCAGCGGAAGCGGGCCATCGTGACCGCGGGGAGCTTGCGCCTCGTCGCGGTTGTCGTCGCCTGCGTCGGCTTGGCCGCGGCGGTCGATCTCGCCCTCCACTTACCGGGCTTCGCGCGGGCCTTGTTACTGCTCGGTACGCTCGCCACCGTCGGACTGCTCGGGCTCCGCGATGTGTTATTACCCGGTCGGCGGGCCGTGAAACCGCTCCGCGTCGCCATGCTGCTCGAAGAGCGTTTCCCCAAGTTCAATGACGCCCTCGCCAGCGCCGTCGAATTCAGCGCGATGGAACCGACCGACAAACCGACCTCCGCCCGCTTCCGCAAGATCGCCATCGCGCGTGCCAAGAACAGCCTCGAGCGCTTCGAACTCGGCGCGATCGTCCCGAGCGGGCAAGCGTGGCGCGCGTTCTGGCTGGCCATCGTCGCCTTGGGCATCGTGGTACCGTTGGCGGTCGCCGACACGGCGCGCAGCAAGCACGCCGCCGTGAGGTTCCTCGATCCGTTCGGCCATCACCCGTGGCCGACGAAAACGCAAATCCGCGTGACGCAGCCGAGCGCGTTCCCGCTGCGAATGGCCAAGGGCGAAGCGCTCGATGTCCACTTCCGCGTGCAGGGCGTGATCTCAGATAAGGCGACCCTCGCGGTCCGCTTCGACAACGGCAACGGCTTCGAGGAAGTCGCCCCGCTCACGATCCCCGAAGGACACACCGGGCCGCTCGATGGGCTGGTCCGCATCGAAGCCCATCGCATCCCGCGCGAGTTCGAGTTCCAGTTGAAAGCGAACGACGGCAGTACCGAATGGTTCTCGGTCGACGTGCTTCCGCCGCCGAAACTCGTGCCGTTGGAAGGTCGGGCTTCTCCGCAATTGCACCTCGCATATCCGCGTTACACCGACCTTCCGCCCGAGGACGCCAAAGACGGCGCGGCCACCCCGATCGAAGCCGTGCACGGCACCCGCATCCGCCTGCGCGCCGCCGCGGATCGGCGCATCGTCTCCGCCGTGCTGATCCCACAAGCGGAGCGCGACGGGTTGATCCTCGGCAGCGGCGTCGCCGGGCTGGCGGGGACGAATCCGCTCGCGGCGCTCGGTAGCCAACTCCTCGCCGACGAGGTAACCCGAGATATCCCCGTGCGGATCTCCGGCGCCGACGGTACCCGGCTCGACGCGGAATTTACCCCCCGTATCGCCGGGTTGTACACGTTCCGCTTCACCGATGAAACCGGCCTCAGCGGCACGCGAACCCTCAATCTGCTTTGGACGGTCGACCCGGCGCCGATGGTCGCCATGGACCGACCGCTGCTCGGGCAGGACCCGCACATTTTGCTGCCGACGGCGCAGGTGACCGTCCAAGCCAACACCCGCGACGGCACCTACGCCGTGCGCCGACTCGTCGTCGAATACCGCTTCGGCGACTCGTCCGCCCCACCGCGCGAACTTGTCCTCGCCGAACCGCACACGGGTCCGGCGCCGCCGCAATCCGCGGTCCTCGGCTTCGCGGCGCCGGCGAGTTCGGCGAAGCCGATCGCGCTCTCCGCGTCGGTCACCATTCCCTTGAGCCGCTTTCGCAAGTCCGACGGCACGCCGCCCGCCGAGGGGGATACGCTCATCCTCGCCGCCGCCGCGACCGACTTCGACGACCTCACGGCACTGAAGGAACCCGGCCGCAGCAAGCCCGCGTTCGAGATCCGCATCGTCGGGAAAGTCGGGCTGGACGGAATGCTTCAACAGGAACTCGGCAAGCTCCGACCGCAAGTGCTCCGCATCCGCGAGGAACAACGGTCGACCCGCGAACGGACCGACGAAGCGAACAAGGCCGCGCAAGAGGGCAAGCTGAGCCCGGAGGAAATTGCCAAGTTGAACCAAGCGGTGAAGGATCAGCAGGCGATTCAGAACCAGATCGCCGACCCGCGCGATGGTTTGAAGGCGCAGGCCCAGAAGTTGAAGGATCTCGTCGAAGCGAACAACTTGCCGAGTTCGCCGACGACCAAACGCGTCGAGGCCGTGGCCGCGGATTTGGCCCGCATCGCCGATCGGAATCTCGACCCCATCGACCAAGCGCTGGCCAAGGCCAAGAACGAAACCGACAAAGGCCCGAAGCCCGACGACAAGAAGATCGCGGGGGAGTTGAAGACCGCGGTGAGAGAGCAGAAGGCGACGGAGACGACGCTCGACCTCGTGCTGAAGCAACTTGAGCAGTGGGCCGGCGCGGGGGAACTCCGGGCCGAAGCGCTGAACCTCAAAGACCAGGTGAACAAGGCCGGCGAGCAAGGGGCGAAAACGACGGACAAACTGGAACCCGGTAAGCCGGCGGAGCAATTGAAGCCGAGCGAGAAGGCCGACCTCAACCGCGCGGCCGACAAGTTCAACCAACTCGCGGATCGGGCCGGGGCCGCGCTCGGCAAAGCCGAACGGCTCGCCGCCGAAAAGGAAGCGCAGGCCAAGGATCTGCAAGCCAAGGCCGACGCGAAAGCGGCCGAGGCGAGTAAAGCCCAAGCCGACGCCGGCAAACAACCCAAGGGGTCCGACGCCGCGGCGGATGCGCAAACGAAAGCCGACGCCGCCAAGGCCGAGGTCGATCTGCTGGAGAAAGCCTCGAAGCAGGCCAAGGCCGAAGCGGACGCCCTGCGGAACGCCGTCCAGAAGGCGGGCGGGCAAGAACTCGTCGAGGATCTGCGCAAGGCGGGTCAGGAGCTTCAACAGAATAACCCGGCCCAGTCCAACGACGCCAAGCAGAGCGCCTCCGACAAACTCGCGAAGTTGGCGGAAGCCCTCGGCGAGAAGCCGCCGGAAGGCGACGAACTGCAGAAGAAGAAACAAACGGCCGACGACATCGACCAACTCGCCGCGGAGCAGGACGAACTGCGGAAGAAGACCAAAGCCGCGGCGATGATCCCGGACGAAGCGAAGCGCAACGAGGAGTTGGCGAAGTTAGCCCGCGAACAGGAGCGGCTGAAGCAGAAGACCGAGGAGGCCGCCGACAAGCTGACCCGCGATCGCCAACAGGACGCCGCCGACAAGCTCCGCGCCGCCGCCGAGCAGATGGACGGCGCGGCTAAGGACCTCGCCGGCGGCAAGCCCCCCGAAGAGAAGCAGGACGACGCGCTGCAGAAGCTGGACGAAGCCGTGGCCAAGCTCGACAAGGAGCGCGAGAAAGACGCCGAGCAACTTTCGCAGGAGAAGCGCGAGGAACTCGCCGAACGATTGAAGGCGCTGCGAGAGCGGGTGAAAGCGACCGACGACGAAGCCGGGCGCATCCAAGCCGACGTGCTGAAAGAAGCGGCGTGGGACCGGGCCAAGATCGCCAGCCTGGGCGATCTCGAAGACCGGGCTGCGGCGATCGCCGACGAACTCCGCACCTTCGCCGAGAAGCAGCTCGAACCGCTGCCGGTGTTCAAGCAGTTGACCGAGCAGGCCGCGGATCTGATCGACAAGTCCGGGAAGCTCTTCGCCGAGCGCAAAGCCGAGACCCTCGACAACGCGGGACAACCGTTCGATAAGAAAGCAGAGGGAGCGACCGATGACCGCACGCGCCGGCCGATCAAGACGGCTCTCCGGCGCATCGATCACATATTGGAAGCGATCGGCGAGAAGCCCAAGCCGATGACGATGGGCGCGGCTCCGATGCCGATGCCCGAGAGGCCGGGCGGCGATCCGCCGATGCCGATGCCCGAGGGTAAAATGCCGGGTGGCGTGCCGCCGATCGCGCAGTTGAAAGCGCTGCGTGCGATCCAAGCCGAGGTGAACGAACGCACGGCCGCGCTCGCCAAGATTCAACCGGACCAATCGAAACTCAACGACGCCGACCGCGAAGAACTCGACGAACTCGAAAAGACCCAGCGCGAGATCGCCGACCTGCTCGAAAAGATCGCCCCGGCCTTCCAGCCCCCGCCCGCCGAACCGGAGAAGAAATGACGCGACTCTGGCTGACCCTCGGCACGGCGATCCTCGGCGCGTCCTCGGCGTTCGCCGTCATCGCGCCACCGGTGCCGCGCTTGACCGAATGGAAGGTGCCCGATCTGGCGGAGCCAATCGCGCCCGGCGAGATGGAAGACCCCGCCAAGATTTTGGAGCGGCTGACGCAGAACACCAAGGACATCGGCGAGAGGCTGAAGGATCAAGACACCGGCGACGAGACGCGCATGAAGCAGGATCAAGCCCTGAAGGATATCGACGCCTTGCTCAAGCAGAACGAACCGCCCCCGAGCGGTGGCGGCGGGGCCAGCCAGATGCCCCCGCCGATGGGCGGCGACCAGTCCGGGATGAAGCCGCCCCCCATGGGCGGCACGGGCCAGCCGATGCCGATGGGGGGCCAACGCCCGAAGCGAGGCGACAAACCGATGGGCGGCATGAAAGAACCGATGATGCAGCCCGGCGGTATGAAAGAACCGATGATGCAGCCCGGCGGTATGAAAGAACCGATGATGCAGCCCGGCGGTATGAAAGAACCCGGCACCGAATCGGGGACCAACAAGACGGGCAATTCAACCGCGCCGATCTTGCCGAACGAGGATCCGTTCACGAAGCAAGTGTGGGGGCACCTGCCCGAGAAGCTCCGCCAGCAAGCCTCGCAGTACTACCGCGAGCAGTACATGCCGAAATACCAAGAGATGCTGAAGCAGTATTACTCGAACCTCGCCGAGCGGGACCGAGGCGGGAAGAAGTGACTTGTGGATATTCCTTGGAGACAGGAGCGTTCACGGAGTTCAGGTCCAATTCAAGTGCGTCATTACAATCTCCGTGCAGTGGAGTGTCAAACCCTGTGTGACGGCAATGAGTCGCTTCCTTAAATCGGTTGTGCCCACATACCTCACTATCAAGGAGTTTGTCATGTTGAAACTGCTCGCTATCGTGTTGTTTGGAGTCGCTCTACTGCCGGTTGCCTGGGCGGGCTAATGCAAATTGGCCTGGCTGACACTCCACTCGCACAGAGATCGTGATTCATCTGATTTGATAATCTGCCGTGAAGTAGAGAGGAGGGTTCAATTCCCTCCACCGGCTTTTTGCTTTTTCAATAGACGAGTGATTCTAGATGACTCCTCCCCACCGTCGCCACTTTCTCCGCGCGGCCGCCCTCGGCGGCTTCGGCGGCTCGCTCGCGCTCGTCGGCCACGCGCAAGATTCCCCGAAGGTCGCCAGCGATCTCGTGACTTCGGACGCGCAAACCGCCATCGACCGCGGACTCGAATACCTCGCCACGCACCAGAGTTCGGACGGGGCCTTCAGCGACAAGAACAACGGCGCCAACGTCGCGGTCACGGCCCTCGCCGGGTTGGCGCTGCTCGCCGGGGGCCAACTCCCCGGCCGGGGCAAATACGGGCACGTCACCGCCCGCGCCGCCGATTTCCTCCTCGCCAAAGGCGGCTCGGCCACGAAGATCGGCTACTTGCAAAATACCGACGCCTTCCTGTCGCACGGGGCCATGTACCAGCACGGCTTCGGTTCACTGTTCCTCGCCGAGGTGCACGGTACTTTCCCCGACCCGGACAAGCAGGCGCGCGTCCGCGACATGCTGGAGAAAGCCATCGCCCTGACGGTGAAGGCCCAGAACCGCGAGGGGGGCTGGCGCTACGACCCGAGCCCGACCGATGCGGACGTGTCGGTCACGGTGGCCCAGCTCATGGCCCTGCGCGCCGCGAAAAACGCCGGCATCTTCATCGACAAGTCGGTGGTCGATAAATGCGTCGAGTACATCAAGGGGTGCAAGCTGCCCGACGGCGGATTCTCGTACCAGAAAGCGAAGCCCGCGACCGGCTCGCTCTTCCCGCGCTCCGCGGCCGCCATCGTCGGGTTGTACAGCGCCGGGATTTACGAAGGCGAGATCATCGAGAAGGGGCTGAAATATTTGATGCGCTACCTGCCGACCGGGCAGCGACAAACCGCGGACGTGCGGCCGGACCACTACTATTACGGCCACTACTACGCGGCCCTCGCCATGTGGACGGCCGGCGGCAATTATTGGAACGAGTGGTTCCCCGCCATCCGCAAAGAACTCTTGGCCCGGCGTGGCAACGGGAACGTCTGGGACGACTACAACGGGACCGCTTACGGCACCGCCATGGCGTGCATCATCCTGCAATTGCCGAACAATTATCTGCCGATCATGCAGAAGTGAGTGCTCACCGCTTCAAAAACCACTCCATCAAGTTCCAACCGGGATCGAACGCCAGCGCACTTTGCGCCGCGGTCGCCTCGTCGTAGCTCGTCGCACCACCCGGTGAAATGCCGGTGCCGGCGACCGCGAACGGCACGGCGCCGTAGGCGTGCGCCCGCGTGGCCAGCGTCGTGCGGTGATCCGGTTCGACGAGGATGCGCCAGTCGCCGTGCTTCGGCAATTCGTCGAGCAGCGGACCGACGATGTGGCGGTCGATGTTTTCGAGCGCCTTCACCTTCTCGTGCGGCAGGCCCTCGTGCGACGCTTCGTCCGGCGCTTCGACGTGGACGCAGACGAGGTCGAACTCCTTCAGCGCCGAGATGGCGTAGCGCCCCTTGGCGGCGTAGTCGGTGTCGAGGTAGCCGGTGGCGCCGGGTACATCGATGCGCTTCCAGCCGAGCAGGATGCCGACGCCGCGGACGAGATCGACCGCCGACAGGATCGCACCGCGCGGGCCGTAGACCTGTTGAAACGGGACGACACTAGGCGCCTTCCCCTGTCCCCAGAGCCAGATCTGGGTGGCGGGTTTCTTCCCCGCGGCGATGCGGCGAGAGTTGGCCGGGTGATCCTTCAGCACCGGTTTGCTCGCCTCCATCAATTCCAAAAGTAACTCGCGGGCGGCGCCGACCGGCCCGTGATCGGCGAGCGGCTTGTTCGGCACGTCGTGCGGCGGCTGCGTTTTCAACCCGACGAACGGCGACACGGACGACTTCCCACGCCACACGAGGATGTTCCGGTAGCTGACCCCCGCGTGGAACTCGAGCGCGCCGCCGGCGAGTTCCTTTCCGCCGAGTCCGGCTTGGATCGCCGCCATCAATTCGCCGCCGTCCTCGCTCGTGATGTGCCCGGCGGTGAAGTCGTCCATCGTCCCGTCGGGGGCGTGGATCAGATTGCAGCGGATGGCCCAATCGTCCGGCCCGAGGGCGATGCCCATGGCCGCTGTTTCGAGCGGCGCGCGCCCGGTATAGACCTTCAGCGGGTCGTAGCCGAACAGGGACAGGGTCGCCACATCCGACGCCGGAGTCAAGCTCGGCGGGACGTTGTTGCTCAGCCCGGTGACGCCGAG
>JAYTBD010000730.1:0-3194 GCA_043737155.1 Fimbriiglobus sp.
TGAAAGAAAGCGAAGCCCGCTTTCGGAGTTTGGCGGAATCGATGCCGCAGATCGTGTGGGTGTCGGGGCCCGATGGCTCGGTGGAATATTTCAACCCGAAGTGGTACGATTTCACGGGGCGATCCGTGGCCGAGAGTCTGGGGGCGAATTGGCTCGGGGCCGTCCATCCCGATGATCGCAGCACCGCGGTCGAAAATTGGAGTCGGTCGACGCAAACCGGGACGGCATATGAACTCACCTATCGCATCCGCCGGTCCGACGGTGAGTACCGATGGTTCCTCGGTCGAGGCCTGCCGCAGCGGAGCGATTCGGGCGAGATCTTGCGCTGGTTCGGAACCTGCACCGACATCGACGATGCCAAAGAGAGCGTCGCGTCTCGAACCCTCGAGCTATCCGAGGCCGTCTCGGCGTTGCAATACGAGGTCGATTTCCGAAAGCGGGCCGAAGAGCGCGTGGAAGCGTCGGCACTCGAACTCCGTCGCAGCAACGGCGAACTCGAGCAGTTCGCCTACGTCGCCTCCCACGACCTCCAAGAACCCCTGAGGAAAATCCAAGCCTTCGGCGACCGGCTCCGTATCAAATTTTCCCCCCAGCTCGGCGACGATGGGAAAGACTACATCGAGCGGATGCTCTCGTCCGCCACACGGATGCGACAGCTCATCAACGATCTCCTCGCGTATTCCCGCTTGGCGAGTATAGCCAAGGTCTTCGGCCCGGTGAATCTATCGGCCATCGCCGCCGGTATGCTCTCCGATATGGAAATCCGCATTCAACAAAGCTCTGCCCGGGTCGATGTCGGCACCTTGCCGACGATCGATGCCGACCCGTTGCAGATGCGACAACTGTTCCAAAACCTTCTCAGCAACGCACTGAAGTTCGCCAAAGCGGGCATCCCTCCCGATGTGAGGGTCGATTGCGAAGAGATCCCCGGCGAGCGGCGGATGTGCCGGATTCGATTCCGGGATAATGGCATAGGATTTGATGTGAAGTACTTGGATCGGATCTTCCAAGTTTTCCAGAGACTACACGGGCGGGGGGAATACGAAGGGACCGGTGTCGGTCTGGCGATCTGCCATAAGATCGTCCACCTGCACGGCGGTGACATCACCGCCAGCAGCAGCCCCGGCCACGGCGCGACATTCCTCGTGACGTTGCCCTATAGCCAGCCTCTAACCCCGCCAGACCCAATCGATGACTAATACCAAACCGATCACGATCCTCATGGCCGACGACGATTCCGAGGATCGGCAATTGACCAAAGAGGCCTTCGATGAAAGCTTGCTCAAGAACGACCTGCGTTTCGTCGAAAATGGGGAGGAACTGCTCGATTACTTGAATCGACGCGGGAAGTTCACCGACCCCGCCAGTTCGCCGCGTCCCGGTTTGATCTTGCTCGATTTGAACATGCCGTTGAAAGACGGTCGCGAAGCTTTGCAAGAAATGAAAGCCGACCCGCGCTTCAAATCGATCCGCGTCGTCGTGATGACGACTTCGCAAGCCGATGCGGACATCGCACACTCTTACAATCTCTCGGCGTCATCGTATATCACGAAACCCGTGACGTTCGAAGCGCTTCTCGAAGTGATCCGCGTTCTCGGTAAATACTGGCTCGAAATCGTCCAACTCCCGGACAACCCCGATGACTCAACCAGTTGATGGGGCTCCGATTCGGGTTCTTCTGATCGATGACGATCCCGAAGACTGCCTCATCACCAAGAATTTGTTCGAGGACCTCCCCGGCCATCCTTACACCTTCGACTGGGTCGACGGTTACGAAGCCGGCTTGGACTCGATCTCGCGCGGCACGCACGATATTTTCCTCCTCGATTACCGCCTCGGCGCCCGCGATGGCATCCAGCTGCTCGCGGAGGCCCGCCCCCACAATCCCACGGCCGCCGTGATCCTGCTGACGGGCCAAGGCAAATACGAAATCGATCGCAAAGCGATCGAAACCGGGGCCGTCGATTATCTGGAAAAACACAAGCTCGACGGGATTATCCTCGAACGATCGATCCGCCATGCGCTCCTGCAAAAGCACTACGAAGCGGACTTGGCCGCAAAAGTGATCGAACGGACGCGGGAACTCGAACGCCTGAATGAGAGTCTGAAAGAAGAATCGCACGAGCGGAAGAAAGCCGTCGACGCGCTCCGCGAAGCGGATTTGCGGAAAGATGAGTTCTTGGCCATTTTGGCCCACGAACTCCGCAATCCGCTGGCCCCGATCCGCAACGCCTTGACCATCATGAAGCTCAAGCGCGACTCGCCGGATGTCGTCGAGCGCGCCACCGGCATGATCGACCGGCAGGTCGCCCACATGGTCCGTCTTATCGACGAGCTCATGGACATGTCGCGGATCACGCGGAACAAACTCCGCCTGACCACCGAGCGGCTCCCACTTTCCGAAGTGATGGCGGCCGCGATCGAAGTGAGTTCGCACAAGATCGAAAAGGCCGAAGTGACGTTGACGGTCTTCCCGCCGGCGAAAGATGTGGTAATCACCGCCGACCGCCTCCGCCTCGCCCAAGTGTTTTCCAACATCCTCGACAACGCCGCGAAGTACACCGAACCCGGCGGCAGCATCACGGTGGCGACGGAGATCCACCCGCACGAAGTCCGCGTGTCAATTACCGATACGGGGGTCGGGATCGCGGCCGAGCATATGCCGCAAATCTTCGAATTGTTCACGCAGATCGACCGTGCGCTCAAACGGGCCCAAGCCGGACTTGGCATCGGCCTTGCGATGTCTCACCGCTTGGTGAAGATGCACAGCGGCTCATTGGAAGTATCCAGCGGCGGGGCGGGGCGGGGCTCCACGTTCACCGTCCGACTCCCGCTCGACATCAATTGACACAAGGCTCGCGCATGCCGACCGATTCTCCGAATAAAGCTTGGCAGCGGGCTTTGACGCTCTTGGCCGCGCTGGCCCTTTTCGTCACCGTGATCGCCGCGCTTTATTGGGCGCGCTCGGTTTTCATCCCCGTGGTTTTGGCCATCTTCCTCGCCTTTGTCCTGAGCCCGCTGGTCTTTCGCCTCCGTCGGCTCGGCCTCGGCAAAGCGCCGACCGTGCTACTCGCGGTGGCCGTCGCGGGGGTCGTGGTGGCCGGGGTTCTGACCATGGTGACTTGGCAATTCAGCAAACTGGTGGGGGAGTTGCCGGGGAAAACCGATGCGATCAAAGCCAAGTTGGAATCCGT
>JAYTBD010000731.1:0-3194 GCA_043737155.1 Fimbriiglobus sp.
GTCGGAGCGGGTGGGAGCTCTCCGGCTTCGTCCTCGACGACCGGCCGGGCGGGCGACCTCAACTTGATCGAACTCATAGTTCCTCCTCGGATCTCTCACACCCGATGTGCTGACGACAACGCACGTCCCGCGCATCATCCCCGACGGACCCCGGCTCGGGCAAGGGCGCCGATGTCCGGTCACTCCGCGCCCGGTTCTGGGGATCGCCGCGCCGGGCGAAAGCACTGTCGCAATGCAGTCCGGATCGTGAAGCCTCGGGCCCCGCGACGGCGCCGGTGAAAGCGATTCAGTAGCCGGCTACTGAATCTGCGCAGGCAAGCCTTTGCGTTCCGATCGAAACTGCCGACGACCTGGTGCAGTTCGTCCAGGTGGGACGTGAGGAAGAGGGGGTTCGCCGTCTGGGGGGCCGACGCAATCCGCGTGACTTGATCGGCGTCTAGCCGGCGGCTGCAGGCGGACAGGAAATGCGCGATCAACTCCCGGCGTTCCGGGACAGTCAGGGGGCACTCCGAGTTCCGGCCACCCGCGACGCCGTAACGATTCGACAATCGGCGGTGACGACGAAGACACGGCGATACGGCAATTGGGCGGGAACTGGTCGGGCAGCCAGTCGAGCCCGTTCGATCCGTCGGCGCGTTCGAGTGCTTCCAGCCCGTCGATGACCAGGACCAGCCGCTCCCCTTCGCTCGCAGCGCCGAGGAACTCCGGGTCGAAGGCCTCGGCGACTCGGGAGGTGGAGGAGAGTGTGAAGCGTCCGCACATGCCGCCATTTTAGATCGGGCACCGGGCAACCGACATCGCAATTCCGCCGGCCCGTGAGACACTCCCCGCTATTTCCCCGGTACCACATCATGGGCAAGACCGTCGCGGCCTCGCGCGCCGAGGTTCCGAACTGGTTCCACGTCGGCGTCATCGCGCCGCCGGGCTACGATCCACCGGGCTTCGAGGTCCGGGTGAGCCGCACACTCGCGAAGCTGCTCGGCCCGAAGAGCCGCACGCACAAGATCGGCATCTGCGGCGTGTGGGCCGAGCCGGTGAGCGCGGCGGTGGTCGAAGCGTCGAAGGGGAATGGCTGGCACCTCTCGGGACACGCCGTCGATCGCGAGGGGGGCCGATGCGGATGGCTCCGCGTGTGGCTGATGATCGCCGTGGCCTCCGACGCGATCATCGTCTTCGGGCCGACCGACCCGACGCTGGATACCGTGCTCGCGATGTGCCGGGAGATCCGGTGCGGGATCAGACGAGTATAACGACGGCCATGTCACCGCCCGCCCTCCTCGGCACCTACGCCCCGCCTGCGCTCCGCGTCGGCGGACGCACAACCTGCCTATACCGGGATGCCGAGTGCGTGGTCACATCATGGACCGATGCTCCGATCCCGTGGCCGCGCGTGCAGCCGATCGGACAACGCGGCGGGAGCGGGCTGCTCGTCGATGAGACGCTGCTCCGGGCGATCCGCACCGAGTCGGTGAAGGCGATGATGCACCACTTCGGCGTCGGGAACCGCTGCGTCTGGTGCTGGCGGCATACCATCGGCATCTCGCAGGTCGGCACCGAGGGGAGCAGGAGGCTGGTGACAGCGGCCGGGGCGAAGGGCGCGGATGCGACCCGCGGGAAGGAGCGCTCGGAAGAGTACTGCGACAACCTCAGCCGGGCCGCGAAGGGCCGACGGATCAAGGGGCGGTGGACCGGGCGAGAATGGTCGCCCGAGATGGACGCGCGGCTCGGCACCGAGGATGACGGCGCGCTCGCGGAGGAATTCGGCAAGACGGCGAACGCGGTGCGGGTGCGCCGGGCGAAGCTCGGGATACCGTCGGGGTGCGATCATCGAAAGAAGGAACCGGGGCCGAAGCGCCGAACGCGAATCCCGCTATCCATTTGCGGGTTCGGCGAGACGATCGAAGAGCAGTGGGAAGCGGAGCCTGAGAAAGAGAGCCGCTCCCGGATGGGACGGGATTTTCGCAGTGGATGGAATCGCTGTCGCGCCCGCGAGACTCGGCTACTCGCCGTCGGCAGGCGACAGCGGGACAACGTCATCCGCCCCGGCGGGGGCCGGTCGAATCTGCACACGAGGCAGACCGTGCCGCGCAAACTCACCGAATCGCACGCGACTCCGCAGCGGATGCACTCATCGCACGTCTCGCCCCGCTCCATCGCTCCGTCCGGGATTGTGGTCGAACCGCCGCTCTCCCAGACCGTCGACCGAGCGGCTTCCTCCGGATGCCGGGCGGCAGCGGTCATCGATTCGGCAAACATCGGCCTCGCAGATGGCCGGAGAACTCAGAACGGAAATAGCACGGGCATCGCCCGGATTCGCATCTTCGCCAGCCGCTCGGCGAATTCGCGGATGGGGAACGTCAGGAACCGAGCGTCCGGAGCCGGGTCGACCGCGACGCCGGTCACGCCGCAATCGGCCGCGGCGGTGAAGGCCTCCGCCGCGGCCCGCGCCGAGTCAATCCCGACGATCCGCACGCGATCGATTCCGTTGGCTCTCGCGAACCGCTCCGCGAGTCCGCGATCGCGGAAGAGCAGCGGGGCGACGGAACCGGGGGTGAGTTCGGCGGAGAGGTACGAGCCCTCGCCCGGCGCGGCCAGCAGGTGGACGGGGAAGGCGAGGGGCTGGTCGACTTCGGACATCGGCGACTCCGGTGAAATCGTGGACTCGATCCGGGCCGACAATAAGCGGTGGGTGGACTTCATGATGCGGTTCGAGTTGGGGCTGGAGGAGCCGGAGCCGCAGCGGGCCAGGACCAGCGCCCTGACCAGCGCCCTGACCAGCGCCCTGTCGTACATCGCCGGGGGCATGGTCCCCGTCGCACCCCGTACTTCTTCATCCGGTCGGTCCACTCGGCGCTGCTGGCCTCGGTCGTCGTGACGCTGCTCGTGTTCGGGTTGCGTCAAGGGGCGGTTCACGACGGCCAAGCCGTTCCGCAGTGCGTGGCTAACCGTCGTCGTGGGCGGGCTGGCGGCGACCGCAGCGTTCGTCATTGCGAAGGCCATCGGGTAGGGTGGTGTTGCGGGCGGGACTGTTACCAAAGGAACTTTCACATGGCACGACCCAAGGTCATTTTGTTCGACGTGAACGAGACGCTGCTCGACCTGACGCCCGTGAAGGAGAGCGTCGGCAAGGCCCTCGGCGGTCGCCCGGAGCTTGCCCCGCTGTGGTTCACGACGCTCCTCCAGTATTCGCTCGT
>JAYTBD010000732.1:0-3193 GCA_043737155.1 Fimbriiglobus sp.
TCGAGCCGAACGAGCGCAACGCCACGCTGAACAAGGCCCGCGAGACCTTCGAGAAGCTCGCCAAAGAGTTCCCGACCAGCCCGTTCGCGGGGCAGGCGAATCTGGAGCGGGCCAAGGTGAAGTCGCTCGCCGGAGACAAGGGCGGGGCGATGAACGACCTCCGCGCCTTCATGAATGCCGAGGCGACTAAGAACGACAAGTTCGCCCCGCTCGCGGCCCTGCACCTCGCCACGATGCACCGTGAGCAAAATCAAGCCCCCGAAGCGGTGAAGGTGCTCGAGGAAGCGCGCAAGCGCTACGAAGCCGACATCGCCAAAGATCCGGAGCGGGCCGAGTGGAACGCCCTGCTGAAGTACCACCACGCCGTGGCGGTCTTTGAAACCCTGAAGCCGGCCGATGCCCGCAAACTCTTCGAGGAGGTCGTCGGGCAATCGCCCGGCAAGCCGATTGCGCTCGAAGCCGCGCTGCGCTCGGGCCAGTGCCGCGTCGCCGAAGGCAAAGCGCAGATCGCACTCGGACAGATGCAGATGGGCCAAGCGGGCAACGACATCAACAAGAAGAACGCCGCCGGGCAGCAGATTCAACTGGGTCGCCAAGCCATCAACGAAGCGGCCGATCAACTCAACCGCCGCGCGGAGGAATCGAAGAACGCTCAGCCCGCCGCCGAAGCGCGCTCGCGGATGTATTACGACGCCGCGTGGGCGTGGCGCTTCCTCGCCGAGGAGGAAGTCCGCATCGCGCGGGAAGCGTTGCAGAAGCAACTCCAAGCCAAGAAGATCGAGGAGTTGGTGAAGAAGCTGCCGCCGAACAGCCCCCCGCCGCAGGTGCCGCTGCCGGAGATCGCCCGCGCCGCGATCCCGCGGCAACCGCACGAGGAGCGCACCTTCAACAGCTACAAACGACTGATCGAAGAGAGCCCCGAAACGGCGCTCTCCGTCGAAGCCCGCTACGAAGTCGCCGAGTTGCGGGCCGAGCGCGCCGAGCACGACGAAGTCGTCAAGATTTTGAAAGACGCGCTCGACAAAGAACCGACCGACAAACCGGTGCCGCCCGATACGACCGAGCGCATCCGGTTGCGCCTCGGGGCCAGCCAGTACGCCAAGAAAGACTTCGCCGGCGCCGCCGGTCAGTTCGAAGCGGTCGTGGCGAATCCGAAGTCGCCGTACTATGCCCAAGCGCTCTACCGCGCGGGCGAGAGCCTCTTTTCGCAAGGGGAATACGCCAAGGCCGTGGAGAAGCTGGCCCCGTTCCGCGACAAAGGCGAGTTCCACAACATCGGCGGCATCTCGGACCGCGCCATGCTGCGGTTGGGCTTGGCCCTGATCGCCGCGAAGAACCCCGAGGGTGGCCGGCAAGCCCTCGAAACCATGCTCGCCCGCTTCGGCCCCGGCAACCCGTTCGCGTCCGAAGCGCGCTTCGGTTTCGCCCAAGCGCTTCAAGCCCAAGGCAAACTCGACGAGGCGATCAAAGGGTTCGAACAGGTCATCGCCGCGACCCAGACCGACGTGGCGGCGAAGGCGCAATTGCAAATCGGCCAGTGCCGCATGGCCCGGAAGAAGTACGGCGATGCCGCGAGCGCGTTCTTGGTGGTCCCCTACACCTACGACTACCCGGAGTTGGCCAACGCCGCCGCGCTCGAAGCCGCCCGCGCCTTCGAGGAAGATAAGAAGCCCGACCAAGCCGAGAAGCTGCTGACCAAGCTGATCAAGGACAATCCCGCCGACTCCGAGTGGCACAAAGCCGCGAAGGAGCGCTTGGGGAAATTGAAGAAGTGAGTTAAAAAAGTGTATGGCCGGTATGATCGAAGTGAGTCATGGTAACGAACGGGTAAGTCTCCCATGTTGGGAAACTGTCAGAGATCGATTGCTCGGTTTGCGTCATGAAAAGTCAGTTTCGCTAAGTGTGAGTGACGATGATTGGCTCATCGTGCATTTCATCGGCGACTTGGGTTACATGGTATCGGGTTGTGCTGAAGGGGATAAAGACTACTTCAATCTGATAGATCGGTCACTGGGCGATGATCCAGTGTCCGCGTTCGATGGGGGCAATACGAACGAGCATCCTCGATATGTCTTTGTCTCAGCAGAGTTGATGCTGAAAGCCCTTCGCCGATTTTTTGAGACAGGGGATCGAGATCCGGATTGTGAATGGGTGAACGAAGAGGAAGCTTTCTACTGAGCATTCTTGATCCCCCTGGGGATTGAGGAGCCGAATCACTCGGGTTTTCTCCAATGCCGTTGCGGGATCATTTCCATCCACCGTTGAGTCGGTCCCACCCGTGGCGGGCCTTCCACGGGGCGTGGGCTGCGGCAATCGCACGCGGCCTCAACGCCGGCGTCCTTCCCGCAGGGTATTACGCCGTGCCGTTTCTCGACCGCGATGGCCCGGTCGAAATAGATGTCGCCGCGATCCGCGAGCCCGCCCATGCGAATGGCGAAACGGCGATTTGGGCGCCGCCGGAACCGGAGTGGGCGGTCGCGGTCGAGTGGCCTCCGGAAGACGAAATCCGCGTCGAAATCCTGACGGACGACGGCGACCCGCCAATCGCGGCGGCCATCGAGATCGTCAGTCCGAGTAACAAAGATCGCCCGCAATCCCGCGAAGCGTTCGCGGCCAAATGCGCGGAGTACTTGCGCCGCGGCTGCGGACTCGTCGTCGTCGATGCGGTTTCGACGCGCCGCGCCGATCTCGCCGCCGATTTGCGAGCCGCACTCGAGATCGACGGAACGACCGAATCGGCCGGTACGACGACCGCCACGTCCTACCGCGCCGTCGGCCGAAACGGGAACGGCCGGTTGCTCGCATGGCCGGCGCCGCTCGACATCGGCCGCGTGCTCCCGACGATCCCGCTGTGGCTCGGCGGAGAATTGTCCGTCCCGCTCGATCTCGAAACCAGCTACACCGCGTGCTGCACCGATTTGCGAATCCGCTGATTTTGCAGGAGACTCCCCATGCGTCGCTTCGCCCTCGCCCTCGCTCTGCTGGCCTTCGCCTCCCCGGCGTTCGCCTACGTCGAAGCGCCGATGTCCTTCGGGGCGATCATTTCGCAGTCGACGGCCATCTGCAGCATGGTCGTCACCAAGGTGGACAAGACCAACAACATCATCATCTTCCAGAAGGTCGCGGACCTGAAGGGCAAGCACCCCCAGGACACCATCAAGCACAACATCGGCCGCGGCGGCCTGCGCGCCGG
>JAYTBD010000733.1:0-3190 GCA_043737155.1 Fimbriiglobus sp.
CTCGCACTCGCAGGCCAGTTCGCGGGCGGGTTGGCCGAAGGTCTTGAGGAACGGGTGGTTCACTTCGCCGTCGGGCAGTTGCACCGCCCGTGTCCCGGCGGGGAGGCCGGCGAACTTCTCCGGCACGCCCGTGAAGTCGCTGAGCGCATCCAGAATTTGCTCGGCCGTCAGCAGCTTCGTCACGGCGTGGCTGAAGTATTTGGTGTCGTCTTTGTTCGTCTCGTTCGGCACCGCGCTCAGTTGGTACGTCCGCGATTTCAGAATCAGCGTGACCAAGCTGCGGAGGTCGAACTTGGACTTCGTGAACTCCGCGGCGAGCGCTTCCAGCAATTCGTCGTTGGCGCTCGGGTTCGACTCGCGGAAGTCGTCGACCGGATCGACGATCCCCTTGCCGACGAGGTGGAACCAGACGCGGTTGGCCACCGACTTGGCGAAGAACGCATTGCCCGGCTTCGTGAGCCACTCGGCGAATACCGCCCGGCGGTCGGCCCCCTTGGGCACGTCCGCATCGCCCGAACCGGGGAAGCGCGGCTTCATCTGCACGCCGGTCCGCGGCTGGGTCACTTCCCCATCGCGGCTCGTGTAGATCACCTCGGCCGAGGCCATCGGGTTCGGCTTCGCGGTGCCCACGGCCGGCTCGGGCTTGAACTTCACGCGGGCGAACACCGCCGAGAGGCCGTAGTAGTCGTCTTGGCTCCAGCGCTCGAAGGGGTGGTTGTGGCACTTGGCGCACTGCATCCGCACGCCGAGGAAGAGTTGCGCCGTCGATTCGGCGAGGGCCATCGGATCCTTGGCGATGCGGTAGAAGTTCGCCGGCGGATTCGTGTAGGTGTTGCCCGTGGCGGTCAGCAGTTCCGTGACGATCTTGTCGAAGGGTTCGTTCTTGGCCAGCTTTTCGCGCAGCCAGAATTGGAAGCCGGTCGAACCCTTCAACTGGATAGACTTGCGGCTGCTGCGGAGCACGTCGGCCCATTTCAGCGCCCAAAAGTCGGCGAACTCCGGCTTCGTCACCAAGCCGTCGATCAACTTGTCCCGCTTGGTCGTTTCTTTGGAATCGAGGAACGCCGTCGTCTCCGCGGCGGTCGGCAAGCGGCCGAGAACATCGAGGTAAACCCGGCGGACGAAGTCGCTGTCGGCGCTCAAGTCCGACGGCAGGATCGTCATCTGCTTCAACTTGGCGAAGGTCTTGGTATCGACGGCGTTGACTTCGGGCGTGTTCGGCCAGACGAACCCCGGCCGCGGGTCGAGGTACGTCAGCCGCACCGACACCAATTCTTCGAGGTAGCGGCAGAGGATGGCCACTTCGCCGGCGCGTTTGAACTCGACGAAGCCGTTCATGTTCACGTCGGCGACGCCGGGATCGCTGCTGCTGAAGTTCGTGAGGCGCGTGACATCGCGTGCGCTACCGTCGCTGAAAGTGGCCCCGACCGCGAGTTGCTGCCAGCGGGCCGGGTTTAGTTGAATGCGATTGCCCGGCAGCACGATGATCTTCTTGAGCGCGGGCAAACTCGGGGCGTCGTTCTTCCCGCCTTCGGCGAGCCATGTCTTCATCATCTCCAAGGGCACGCTGTTGGCGGCGAAGCGAGCGCCCCCTTCGTGCGGCACTTGGCCGAGGGCCTTCAACACCATCAGCGAAGCACCCGCATCGAGCGGATCGGCGCGGCGGCCGAATTGGTCGCGGGTCAGTTGCAGGTAATCCGCGGCGGGGTCGAACCCGCGCAGCGAGAGCTTGAAACCGTTCTTCCCGCTCGGGGTTCCGTGGCAGGCGCCCATATTGCATCCGCCGACGTTCATCGAAGCGATGACATCGTTGCGGAAGCTCACGGGCTTCGGGGTTTCAAAATCTTTGACCGTCACGGCGACGGTCGCGGTCTGCGCCCCCGCTTTGAGGGTCAAGGTCGCGGTGCCGTTCTTCTTGCCGCGCAGAAACAAGCCTTCGCCGACCGTGAGGATATCGGGTGCCGAAGAAGTGGCTTCGAGGACGGCGGTCAAATCCCGGGTCTGCCCGTTCGAATATTTTCCGGTGACCACGAGTTGGGCGACATCGCGCGGCCCGCTCAGCGCCAGCGTCGGTCCGGGTGCCACGACGAGTTCCGTGGGGGCGCCGATGAGCGCGGTCCGCTCGGCGGGGGCGGTGGGAGGCGAGGCGTCCGCCGCGGCGGAGAAGGCGAATAGACCCACGAATGCGAAGCGGGAGAGCGGGCGGAACATGGGGGGTCCTCGGCGAACGGCGGACGGGCGAATCGAAAAGCGGAGGGGCTGCGGAGCGCGCAACCCGGCGGGATGTGTACTAGGGTAATTCCAAGTTCGGGGGAAAGCGAGAGGAAATTGGACAAAGCAGTCCGTTACCACCGCGTTACACCCACCCCCGAAGTTTGATGCCCTTGCGGGAACTGGACTTAAACCCGACGGCGTCGGAACCATCCGGAGAATCTCGGCGTCGGGGACGTTAGGCCGTACCGCTCGCTCGTCTTAATTCCACCGCTCCCCGCGATTGATCGCGATGCCTGCGACGGATGCCGCCCATGACCACCACGGAAACCCCCGCCCTCGCCGACCGCGATACCTTCCTGACCTCCCTGCGCGCGTCGGATCTCGTCACCGTCAAACAACTCGAGCGCGCGCTGCGGACCCTCCCGCCGGTCGCCGACAGCGCCCGCGCTCTCGCCGATCACCTTTTCAAAACCGATCTCCTCACGCGCTTCCAGATCGAACGGCTGCTGTCCGGCCGGACCGACGGCTTCCACATCGGCCCCTATTCGATCATCGATTACCTCGGCAAGAGCGCGACCGGCCGCGTTTACAAGGCGCGTCACCGGACGATGAACCGATTGGTCGCGATCAAAATCTTGGCGCCGGAACAGACGGCGACCGAAGAGATCCGAGCCGGGATCCGCGCCGAAGCGCGCTCCGCCGCACGGCTGGCCCACACGAATGTCGTGACGCTGCTCGACGCCAATCAAGCCGGCGAGCGCATGTACTTCGTGAAGGAGTATCTCGACGGGGGCAACCTCGACGCGATGGTCCGTGCCCACGGCCCGCTGCCGATCCGCCGGGCGTGCGAATTCATCCGCCAGGCGGCGCTCGGACTTCAGCACGCCCACGAAAAAGACGTCTCCCACGGTCGCCTGTCGCCGACCGCCATCCTCGTCGGCCGCGTCGGTGGCAAAGGCTCGGACGACAAACCGCT
>JAYTBD010000734.1:0-7813 GCA_043737155.1 Fimbriiglobus sp.
CGGGCAGCGAAGACCTGACCAAAACGATCCGCCTCGCGGCCATTCTGCTCGACCGCGCCGAGGGGACGCTGAAGGAACTCAACGCCCGCCTGGCCGAGGCGAAAGGCGTCTTCGGCAATCTGGATAAAGCGACCAAGCCGCTCGCGGACAACGCCGATTCGGTCATCAAAAACATCGCGTTGGCGGCGGATAATCTGTCGAAGACGCTCGTCGATGCGCGCGGGGCCATCGCCGGGTTCAACAAATCCGAGGGGAGCTTCGGCAAGATTTTGAACGACCCGCAGTTGTACAACCAGCTCGTCGATGCGGCTTCGAACTTGAATCGCACGCTGATCCGCGCCGAGAAGATCGCCAAGGATTTGGAAGTGTTCGCCGACAAGGTCGCGCGCAAGCCGGAGACCATCGGCATCGGCGGGGCATTGCGGCCGAGCACCGGCCTGAAGGAATCCCCGACCGCCCCGCTCGGGCCGACGCCGTATCCGTATTCGCCCCCAGCATCGGGCGGCATCGGCGGCCCCATCCCACCGATCGCGCCCGTACCCGACGGGGCGCTGCCGATTCCGCCGGTATCGAGCTTCAAAGGGGACGGCGTAGGGCCGCGGGTCTCGCAAACGCCGATCCGGCCCGTATTGGGCGGGGACCTACCGCGGGAGCGGTGAATTACAACTCGACACCGCGCGCTCCGCGCCACGCGGGTATACTCACTCTGTTGCCCCCGTACTTTCCGGCACTCTCCAATGCGACCCGTCGCCACCGTGCTGCTGATTCTCGTTGCATCCGGAATATGCACGGCCGACGAGCGGCGAGACCACTGGGCTTGGAAAAAACCCGAACGCCCGAAAGTGCCCGTCGCCGGGCGGACATCCGCGAACCCGATCGATGCCTTCATTCGAGCGAAGCTCGCGGACGCGAAACTCGCCCCGGCCCCGCCCGCCTCGCGCGAACAACTCATCCGCCGCGTCACCTTCGACCTGCACGGCTTGCCGCCCACGCCGGAAGAAACCGATGCGTTCGCGAACGACAAAGCACCGGACGCTTGGGCGAAGGTCGTGGACCGGCTGCTCCGGAGTCCGCGCTACGGCGAGCGCTGGGGCCGGCACTGGCTCGACCTCGCGCGCTACGCCGACACCAACGGCTACGAGTTCGACGAGCCGCGCCCGGACGCTTGGCGGTACCGCGATTACGTCATCCGGAGCTTCAACGACGACAAGCCGTACGACCGTTTCGCGATCGAACAACTCGCGGGCGACGAGGCGTTCCCCGGCGACCCCGAGGCGCTCGTCGCGACCGGGTTCAACCTCCTCGGCCCGGACATGACCGACTCCGCCGACCAAGTGCAGCGGCGGTACAATACGCTCACCGACATGACCGACACCGGGACACTCGCGTTCCTCGGCCTCACGGTCACGTGCGCACGCTGCCACGATCACAAATTCGAGCCGATTTCGCAGAAGGATTACTTCCGGCTTCAGGCGTTTTTCGCGCCGGCGAACTTCCGCAAGGACATAAACGTTGCGACCCCGGCGGAGGCGAAAGCCCGTGCCGCCGCGGTCCGCGAATACGAGGAGCTGACGAAGGACGCGCGTGCGCAGATCGCGGCGGTGGAAGGACCGCACCGCGAAAAACTGTACGAAGCGAAACTCGCGAAGCTCTCGGCCGAAGCGCGGGCCGCACACCGAACCGCCCCGGATCGGCGCGACGGCGGGCAGTTGGAACTCGTGGCGGAGACGGAATCGAAAGTGCGCGTCACCGACGCGGAGATCGCGAAGTCGCTGACCCCCGACGAAGTCGCGAAGCTGAACGCGGTGAAGGCCAAACTGAAGCTGTTCGACAACAAGAAGCCGCCCGCGCCGCCCGTCGCGATGGCCCTCGGCGACAAGCCCGGCGCGGCGCCGAAAACGTTCTTGTTCGAGCGCGGCGAACCCGGCAACAAGGGCGACGAAGTTATGGCCGGCTTCCCCGCAATCCTGCTCCCGAACGGCAAGGAAGCGCCGGCCGCGGTGCAGGCGCTCCCGAACAGCACCGGGCGCCGGCTCGCGCTCGCGAACTGGATCGTCGGCGCCGATAACCCGCTCACGGCGCGCGTGATCGTGAACCGGATGTGGCAGCATCACTTCGGGAAGGGCATCGTCGGCACCGCGAGCGACTTCGGCCTGCGCGGTCGACCGCCGTCGCACCCCGAATTGCTCGACTGGCTCGCGACCGAACTGGTCTCCGGCGGATGGAAATTGAAACGCCTCCACCGCATCATGCTCCTCTCGGAGACTTACCGACAGTCCACGCACGTGAGCGGGGACGCCGCGACAATCGATCCCGAGAACAAGTTGCTCGCGCGGATGAACCGGTTGCGGCTCGAAGGCGAGGCGGTGCGCGACGCGCTGCTCGCGGTCGGAGAGCGGCTCAACTCGAAGATGGGCGGTCCCGGCGTCGTGCTGCCGGAGGCGTCTCGCGCCGCGGGCGGCTCTCGACCCGTCGCGATCACAGCCGACACGGAGGAGTACGCGCGCCGCAGCGTCTACCTGTTCTCGCGCCGCAACTTGAAGCTCGCCTTCCTCGAAGCGTTCGACCTGCCCGACAGCAACCTGAGCTGCCCGAAGCGCGAGCGCAGCACTACCTCGACGCAGGCGCTGGCTCTGATGAACGCCGAAGAAACGATGCTCGCCGCGAAGGCGCTCGCCGAACGCCTCACGCGCGGAGCGAAGGTTGAAGACGAGCGCATCGCGCTCGCGTACCGGCTCGCCCTCGGCCGCGCACTCAACGCGAAGGAAATGGACCGCGCGAAAGCGTTCCTGAAGGATTCGCCCTTGAGCGAGTTGTGCCGCGCGCTGTTCAACGTCAACGAATTCATTTACCTCGATTGACGGGATGCCGACGCTATGCCCCCGCACACCGCTCCCCCCGATCGGCGCAGCTTCCTCCGCAACGCCGGGTGCGGGTTCGGCGCCCTCGCGCTCGCGGCCATGCTCGGCGAAGAAGACTCGCTCGCGGACGAGAAGCCGACCGATCCGCTCGCGCCCAAGAAGGCGCACTTCGAACCGAGCGCGAAGCGCGTCATCTTCCTGTTCATGTCCGGCGGGCCGTCGCACGTGGACACGTTCGACCCCAAACCCGAACTCACGCGACTCCACGGGGAAAAGCTCCCGGACTCGTTCGGCCCGGTCAAGACGCGCCGCGGCGTCGACAAGAACAAACTGCTCGCGTCGAAACGCACTTTCAAGAAGCACGGCAAGAGCGGGATCGAGGTGTCGGATTGGTTTCCGCACATCGGCGCGAGCATCGACGATATCTGCCTGCTCCGCGGGTGCTACGGCTACGGCGACAGCGTCACGCACCCGGAATCCGTCTACCTGATGAACACCGGCTCCATCCTCATGGGGCGTCCGAGCCTCGGCGCGTGGGTCGGCTACGGACTCGGCAGCGAGAACCGCAACATGCCGGCGTTCGTCGTGCTGCCCGACCCCGGCGGCTGGCCCAAAGGCGGCGCGCCCGCGTGGGGCAACGGCTACATCCCCGCGACGTATCAAGGCACCGTCATGAAAGGCGGGGCCGCCGCCATCGAACACCTCGCCACTCCTAAGGGCGTCGGCGCGGGGCAACAGCGCAAGACGCTCGACTTCATCGGGGCGAGCAACCGCGACTTCGGCGCCACCCGCTCGACGGATTCGGAGTTGTCCGCGCGCATCGCGGCTTACGAACTCGCGTACCGGATGCAAGCGCACGCCCCCGAAGTCGTCGACCTCGTGAAGGAGACCGCGGAGACCAAAGCGCTGTACGGGATCGACCGCCAAGAGACGGCCGAGTTCGGCACGCGCTGCTTGCTCGCACGCCGGATGGCCGAGCGCGGCGTTCGCTTCATCCAACTCTACTGCGGCGACACGAACGGCTGGGACGCCCACTCCGACCTCGAAGGCAATCACGGCAAGCTGTGCCTCCAAAGCGACAAGCCCATCGCGGGGCTGCTCGCCGACCTCAAGCGACTCGGGCTGCTGAAAGATACCTTGGTGGTGTGGGGCGGCGAGTTCGGCCGTACGCCGATGACCGAGGGCGCGAACGGCCGCGACCACAACCCGCACGGCTTCAGCATGTGGCTCGCCGGCGGCGGCGTGAAGGGCGGGCAGACCATCGGCAGCACGGACGCCATCGGGCTCCGTGCGGCGGAAGGCAAGACGCACGTCCACGACGTCCACGCGACGATTCTCCACCTGCTCGGGTTCAACCACCGCAAGCTCACGTTCCGGCACAACGGCCGCAACGAACGCCTCACCGACAATGCCGGCGAAGTGATCGAGACGGCGCTGGCCTGACGCACTCTATACACGCTTCGAGCGATGTCACGAATACCCGATGCCCGTACACCACCGGCGAATTGGTCCCCCACCCCGGCAGCTCGACCGACCCACCTATGGTACAGTCGCACTCCCGTTGACAAGACGAGTTACTTTTCACCATGGATTCCCCCGACCGCACCCGCCGCTCGTTTTTGACAACCTCCGCCGCCCTCGCGGCGTCCGCACCCCTCGCGATCGGCGCCGAACCGGGCGAACCCGCCAAGCCCCTCATCGCCTACGTCGGCACTTTCAGTTCCCCGCTCCGCGATGTGCTGCCGACCCAAGTGGATCTCCCACCCGGCAACGGCCGCGGCATTCACCTGTTTCAGATGGATCGAAACACGGGAGCCATGAAGCCGGCCGGCGTCCACGAGATGGGCACCAGCCCGAGTTGCTTGTGTGCGAACGCCGCGGGAACCCGACTCTACTCCGCCAACGAAACGGATCGGGTCGGCAAAGACAAGGACGGCACGGTCTCGGCCTTCACCATCGACCGTGCGGATGGGATGTTGAAGGCGCTCAACACCGTCCGCTCCGGCGGGGCCGGCCCGACCTACGTCAGCCTCCACCCGGGCGGCAAATTCGTCCTCGTAGCCAATTACTTTGGGGGCTCAGTCGCGGTGCTGCCGATCCGCGCGGACGGGAGCTTGGGCGAAGCGACGGACGTCAAGATCGACGAGGGCAAGACGGGCCCGACCAAAGCGGCGAACGCCCCGAAAGGGAGCTTCGCGTTCAGCGGCCACGACCGCACGCATGCGCACATGATCGGCGCCGACCCGTCCGGACGCTACGTGCTGCACGTGGACTTGGGGCTCGACAAGATCTTCGTCTGGAAGTTCGACGCGAAGAAGGGCGCGCTGACCGCGAACGATCCCGCCTCCGTCTCATTGCCACCGGGGGATGGCCCGCGGCACTTCCACTTCCACCCGAGCGGCAGGTGGCTGTACTCGATCCAGGAGGAAGGTTCGACGGTCGTGCGGTTCGACTACGACGGCGATGCGGGCCGATTGACCCCGCGCCAAACGATCTCCACCTTGCCGCCGAAGTATGCGGGGAGCAACTTCTGCTCGGGGATTCTGGTGTCCCATGACGGCAAGTTCGTCTACGCGGGCAACCGGCTCCACGACAGCATCGGCATCTTTTCCGCCGATGCCGACGGAGGATTGAAGTACCTCGGGGAAGAATGGACGCGCGGCGACTACCCGCGGAGCTTCGCCTTCGATCCCACCGGCGGGTTCCTGTTCTGCTGCAACCAACGCGCCGACAACGTCACCGCGTTCCGCGTGGATCGCAAAACGGGCGGGCTCACTTTCACCGGGGACTACACCCCCGTGGGGAATCCGTCCTCAATGACCTTCGTCGATCTCGCGAAGAGCTGATCGCGGTCGCTATCCCGCGACACTGCCAGCCTCGGGGCGCAGGGCACCGGGGTCGGGTGGAGAGTCACGGGTTCATGCGTTTGCGTTCCCCGCGGACACATCCCCGGATATAATTGACTCCCTGCCATGCGCCCGTCCGCTCCGAGTCCGATGATGCTCTCCCTCCGCTTGACTTTCGCCGTGTTCTGCATCGTCGCTCCCGCACGCGCCGACTCCGACGACCTCGACCGCGAACCGATCAACTATAAAACCTCCCGCCCCGACAACGCGGTGTCGAAGCTTCAACAGCGGCTCGATTCGGGCAAAGCGAAGCTCGCCTTCGCCGACGATCACGGATTTCTCCCCGCCGTCCTCAAGCGGCTCGAAATCCCGCTTTCGTCGCAGATCCTCGTCTTCTCGAAAACCAGCTTCCAGCGCGACCGCATCTCGCCCAAAACTCCCCGCGCGCTCTACTTCAACGATGACACCTACGTCGGCTTCTGCCTGCGCGGCGATATGCTCGAAATCTCCGCGGTCGATGCGAAACTGGGCACGGTCTTCTACACGCTCGATCAAGATTCGACCGCCAAACCGACTTTCGTGCGCCAGCGCGACAACTGCCTCACCTGCCACGCTTCCGCCGCGACGGGCGGTGCGCCGGGCCACCTCGTCCGCTCCGTCTTTACCGACCGCACCGGCTTGCCGATTCTTTCGGCCGGCTCGCTCCGCACCGATCACACCAGTCCCTTCTCGGAGCGCTGGGGCGGGTGGTACGTCACCGGCGAACACGGCAAGCAGACGCACCGGGGCAACTGGGTCGTGGAAAACGCCAAAGACCCCGAAGTCGAAGGAAACGCCGCCGGGCAGAATGTGACCGAGCTCAAGTCCCGTTTCACCGTCGCGAACTATCTCACGCCGCACAGCGACATCGTCGCACTCCTCGTTTTCGAGCATCAGACGGGCTGTCATAATCGCATCGCGCAGGCGATGATCTCGACGCGGCAGGCCCTGCATTACGAGGCGAGCCTGAACCGGGAATTCGGCGAGGCGGCCGGGAAGCGCTGGGACAGCGCCGTGCGGCGGATCGACGCCGCGGCCGAGGACTTGGTCCGCCATCTGCTGTTTTGCGGCGAGGCGAAATTGGAGGGGCCGATCGCGGGGACCTCCGGCTTCGCCCGGGAGTTTGCCGCGCGCGGGCCGTTCGACAAGCGGGGCCGTTCGCTGCGCGAGTTCGATTCGAAATCGCGGCTGTTCAAGTACCCGTGCAGCTATCTCGTCTACTCCGAGGCGTTCGCCGGCTTGACCGCGGAAGTCAAAGAGATCGCCCTGAAACGGATGCACGACGTGTTGACGGGGAAGGACGAGTCGGAGGCGTTCGCGCACCTCGCCGCGGCGGATCGGAAAGCCGTACTCGAAATCCTCCGCGACACGCTGCCGGACTTGCCCGAGTACTGGAAGAAATAGAGCCGTCCGATTGCAGAGGGTCCGCGATGGAGATTGCGAGATGCTCGGGGACTTCGGACAAGCCCCGGAAATGGCCGATCTTGGTGAGCCGGATCGAATCGGCCGGGCGGCCGATCGCGGCGGAGGAACTGTGGAATGCGGCCGTGCGGGCGGGGGTCGATCCGGCCCGGCTCGCCCTGTCTCTGTCGCATGTCCTCGGCGAAGTGACCTACGAGCAGATGCTGGACGGGAGGGACGACGAACCGGTCCTCGTGCGGTACACGCTCGATACCGGTGAAATGATCGAGTACGACGCCGGGTTCCCCAATCCTTTTGCGAATTGGCGCAAGAGCTGAGCGATCCACCACGACCACACACGCTAAAATCGCCTTCTGGACGGTCAGCCGGATGTCCCGGCCGCCGTGTAGGTTAATCGGGTGTTGACGATCCCGAGTTGGTGCAGAATCGTGGCGCGATTGTCGTGGACCGGCAGCGGCTGGGCGACGACGGCTTTGCCGAAGTTGTCTGTCGCGCCGTAAGCGGACGCCCGCCTCGACCATTCTGCGGGCGCGCAGAGCCTGGGTAGAATAGTAGTGCTGGTGCTCGTCCTCACGTTTTCAAGCATCTGTTGGGGCAATGCTCGAAATACTGCCGTGGATCCGATCATTTTTGTTGACATCCGCT
>JAYTBD010000735.1:0-3179 GCA_043737155.1 Fimbriiglobus sp.
GGCCTGCCACCATTCTTCTGGCCCGGACGAAGTCCGTAGTCGGTTCCGCGCTCGCTGCGCCGGGAGTCGCTCGATGCTGTTTACCCGCAGGATGCTGATCGTGGGGACCGATCCGCGGTTGGCCCAATTGGTCCAGACCCACATCCACAAGAGTTTCCTCCTCACGGCCCCGGCCGCGCGGTTCGAAGATTTGCCGAACGTCGTCCGCGCGGACACGGATGGGGTTCTGCTTTTCCTCGCATCCGATCCGCAAGATGCGGATCGCATCGACGCGGCCGTGCGCGAACTGCGACTCCAGCAATTGCCGCCGCGGTTGGCCGTTCTCTCCGCCGAGCAATTCCTGGCTTCGCGCCGGCTCGATGCGCTCGCGCCATTTTTGGATGCGACCTTCGTCTGGCCGGGGCACCTCCGCGAGTTCAACAGTTGGATTCGCAGGGCCGTTGTGCCGGGCACGCCGTTCCCGGATTGGCACACAGAAACCTCGGCCCAACGGATACGCGGCAAGCTCCTGCCGCTCACCCCGACGCTGGCCCCGCTCGCCGAGCAATTGGAAGTCGCCGCGACGCACGACGTGACGGTGCTCATCGAAGGCGAAACCGGCACGGGCAAAACCCATTTGGCCAAGCTCATCCACGATTGCTCTCGGCGGGCCGCGAATCGCTTTTTGGCGGTCGGCTGCGCTTCTCACCCGGGCGGCGCCATCGCCGGCGAGTTCTTCGGCCACGCGAATGGGACGGAGCCGGCCCGTGTCGGTAAATTCGAAGCGGCGGGTGAAGGGACGTTGATGCTCGACGAAATCGATACGCTCGGGCTGGATCAACAGGCCACCCTTCTGCGGGTGATCGAAAGCGGCGAGTTCGAACCCGTCGGCGGCAACGAGATGCAGAAGTGCAACGCGCGAATCGTCGCCGCCGCGAACTGGAACTTGGCGGAAGCCGTGGGGCGGGGGACGTTCCGCAACGACCTGTATTACCGCTTGAACGTGCTGGCGTTCCGCTTGCCGCCGCTGCGGGATCGCCCGCTCGACATTTCGCCGCTCGTCCGGGGGATGGTCGCGCGGTACAACTCCCGCTTTGCCAAACGTATCGGCGGCATCCACGGCGAAGCGATGCGCGCGCTCGAAGTCTTCCCGTGGCCCGGCAACATCCGCCAGCTCGAGAACGTCCTCCAGCAAGCCGTGTTGACCTGCACCGGGGACGAATTGCGATTGCAGCACCTCCCCCCGATCGTTCATACTCTGCGCTCGGAAACCGTGACGCCTCTCCCGGCGTTCGGACCCGGCCCGTCGGGCTCGCTAGCCCACAACCGCGAGACGACCGAGCGCGCCGCGATTCTGCGGGCGTTGGAGAAAGTATCCTTCAGCCGCACGCGGGCCGCGGAGCTACTGGGCGTCAGCCGCGTGACTCTTTACAAAAAGATGAAGAAGTACGGCTTACTCGGGAAGCCGGCCGTCGGGAACGCTCCACCATTCTCCCCAGCGTTCTCCCGGATTGGCGGGCCATAATTTCGATCCAGCAACAAGGGCATGCCGTCAACCATGGATTTGCACTGCATACATAGGCCGACGCGCGCCGACCCGTTGCCCGCCGATGTCGAGTTGATTCCCGTGTCCGAATTCCTCGCGGACGAAGCGGGGTGCAAGACGCTGTGGGAACTGCTGGACACCCAGTTCCGCACGCGCAGCAAGTTCCTCGCCATCTGGCCGTCGGTGCGGTTCGTCTGTTTGCACCGCGATGCGAAGGGTAATGCCGACGCCTTTCTCCTAGTCTCGGCCCCCGTCAACTGGCAGATCGACTACGTCGTCGTTCGCACAGACTCGCGCGGCCAAGGGATCGCTCAAAAGATCGTGAAGGCCGCACTGAGCCAAGCTTATCTCCACCACGCCCCGTACGTGATGCTCACGTGTAGGGATTCGCTGCGCTCTCTTTACGAGGGGTGCGGATTCGCAGTCGTCGACGCGGCGACAGTCGCCCCCTGAACCCCGACTTCACCACTCAGAGATACACCCGCATGTGCGGCATCATCGGTTTCACCGGTCAGCGCGAAGCGAGCCCCATTCTCATCGATGGCCTCAAGCGCCTCGAGTACCGCGGCTACGACAGTGCCGGCCTGATCACCGGCACGGGCAGCCACCTGCACCTCCGCAAGAAAGCCGGTCGGATCGCGGAGTTGGCCAAGGCGGTGGCGCACCACCCCGCACCCGGCACCTACGGGATCAGCCACACGCGCTGGGCGACCCACGGCGGGGCCACCGACACGAACGCCCACCCGCATCTGAGTACCTGCGGTAGCATCGCCGTCGTCCACAACGGTGTGATCGAGAATTACCAGACGCTCAAGCACCAATTGCAGGCCGACGGGGTGACGTTCGTCTCCGAGACCGACACCGAAGTGCTCGCCCACCTCATCCACCACTACTACGAAGGCGACTTGCTGCAAGCGGTCCGTGCGACTGTGGAACTCGTGAAGGGGACCTACGGACTCGCAGTGATGTGCCGGCAGGAGCCGGGCGTCCTAGTCGGGGCCCGTCTCGGTAGCCCGCTCGTTATCGGCCTCGGCGCCGATGGGAATTATCTGGCGTCCGACGCCAACGCGCTCTCCGGGTACGCCGACAAAGTGGTCTATCTCAACGACCGGCAAATCTGCCAGCTCGACGGCGAAAGCTGGGTCATCCGCAACATGGACTTCGACACCGTCGATGTGCCGGTGGAAGACATCCGCCATTACCTCGGCGACTTCGAAGCGGAGAAGGGCGACTTCCCCCACTTCATGCTGAAAGAGATTTACGAGCAGCCCGAAACCATCGCCAATGCCATGCGCGGCCGGCTCGATGACGACAGCGCCACGGCCCACTTCGGCGGGTTGAACCTCAGCCCGCAGCAACTCCGCAGCACCGAGCGGATCATCATGACCGCGTGCGGGACGAGCTACCACGCCGGCCTCGTCGGCGAATACCTGTTCGAGGAATTGGCGCGGATGCCGGTCGAAGTGGAGTACGCCAGCGAGCTGCGCTACCGCAACCCGCCGATGGACCAGAAGACTATCGTGCTCTGCCTGACGCAATCGGGTGAAACGGCCGATACGCTGGCCGCGCTGAAGGAAGCGAAGCGGATGGGCCATCCGACGCTGGCGATTTGCAACGTCGTCGGTAGCAGCATCGCCCGCGAAGCGGACGGTGG
>JAYTBD010000736.1:0-3174 GCA_043737155.1 Fimbriiglobus sp.
CCCGAGGATCTTCCCCTTCCGATGGCCGCGCCATTTCTCTTGGCGGCTCATCTCGCGACGGTCCTCGCCCCACTGCGTATCGACGAGGATCATCCGCGCTTGATCGCGTTGGAGTTGGAGCAGGCCCCAGTACCAAAAGACGAATCGCACCGCGAGTGCCACGACGAGGAAGAAGCTCAGGGCCAGAAGGAAGCGGCTCAGGTAATCGACAATGAACAGGGGATCTTCTTCGAGGTAGGATCGGCCGCGCGAGTCGAAGCGCCGGTTCGCGGTCTCGGTCGGCGCGACGTAAGTCAGCGGGAACGTCTTGCCGAAATCGAGGCGGAAGAAGGTGATCGCGGTCCAGAGAAATTGCCCGCCGAGCACGAAGATGCCGGCGCGGGCGAAGAGCATCCAGAGTTCCCAATCGCGCGGTGCCTCGGCGGGACGGACCGTCGGCTTGGCCCCCTTCTTCACGAAGAGTTTGCCCGCGTCGAATGGCATGCCCACGTGGACGATCGACAGCAACCGGTACTGGCCGATCAGGTAAACCAACGAGCTGCCGACGAGGATGAAATCCAAGAAGCGGAAGTGGCTGCCGGGGATGCTGGAGAAGGGATTATCGTCGAAGGGCAACCCGAGCGGGGCGAATGTCAACCAACTCACGAGCAGGACGTAGATCACGGGCATCGCCGTCCAGCGCAGGATCAGACCGCATGCGCCGACGATGAGCAAGAGCACCACGGCGATCGGCGAGCCGATCAGAAACATCGTCAGCAAGGTCACGAGCAGCCCGCCGCCGGCGACCATGAGGTAGACGCGCGACGCCGGGTTGGCGAAGAGTTCCCGGTACGGGTTCGGCTTCGCGGGCTTCTCCGGCTTGGGTTGCGGTTCGGGTTCGATGTCCACACTCATCGGCGGATCCCCGCTCCGCGGATGCGGTCGAGCCGCGCGAGGATCAAACGGACGGGGTCGCCCTGATTCACGCGGACGACCGACGCCCCGGCCCGCACGAGCTTCGAGCGCATCGCTTCATACTTGCGGTGGTACCCTTCGACGAGCGAAGTTTGAATCACGCTGCCGAGCGTCGTGCGCTTCTTCTTTTTCGGAACGGCTTCGATTGCATCGCGTGGATCCACGGGCGGGGGGAGGTCGTCCGGCCACGGCAGCAGCACGAGCACTTGGTGATGGCGCCCCCGCGCGGCGCGGATCGACTTCAACAAGAGTTCGAGATCGTCGTTCAATTCGACGAGGTCCGCGAGGATGATGTACAACTCGTTGTCACGGGCCATGCCAATCGTGCGCAGCAAGGCCATCGCGAGGATCGGCAGCTTCTCCGGGCAGCGGAAGCGGTAGTCGCCGTTCTTCTCGAAGAGCTTCGGCGGCGGTTGATGGTGATGCTCGACCAAGAACCGACTCGCTTTCTCGCCGAAGAATTCATCGTCGTGGATGCAGCGCTCGATGCTCGCGGGGGTGTCGCCGTCGCGGGCCGCGAAGAGGGTGGCCAACTGCTTGCGCTTCGACAACTCCCGGCTGCGCGGCGGTAAGAACCCGCGGATACCGAAGATGAACCAGTACAAGGCCGCGAGCACCGTCGGCGCGAACATGAGGAACAAGAACACCAGCAGGAATCCGGGGAGGTCCCACATGCCTTTCGGCCGGATGATGTTGCGCGTCATTTCGACGACGGCGTTGAACCCCTCGGCTTTCCACGTGAAGAGTTGCCACGCCACGGGGAGGATCAGCAGCCACTTGAGCGGGCTGTCGAGCAGCGGTATCCAGAAGAGGCCGAAGGGGCGCGAGTTCAGCCGCTTCTCGAGCAGGTCCGGGTATAGATCCTGCGCGAGTGAGTAAGCGTGTCGTTGGAGTGTCGCGGGATCGCTGTCGGTGTTCACCGCCTGCCGACCCGCGGTCTCGGCCAGAATGCGCAGGAGTTCCATCGTGTGGCGGCGCGTCCGCGCCGGCTTTTGCACCTTCGCTTCGACCTCGTCGAACACGGTGAGGCCGACGAGGTCGCGGTCGCCCGCCGCGGCTTGGAGTACGCCGGCGCCGATACCCGCTAGCTTGGCCAGGGGCGTCTGCCCAACGGCCCCGAGGCGGGTGCTGTTCGACGCGTCGAGGAACAGCACGCAGCGGACGGGCACATCGCTTTCCAATTCCTTCGTGATGAGTTTGTCTTTGCGGGCGCTCGCTTTCCACGCGATCGTCTTGGGCGGATCGCCGGGCAGATAATCGCGGAGGTGGAGCAATTCAGTGCCGCTGCCGGCGCGGCGGATGCGATGCACGCCCGGCGGCGGAAGCGTGTTGAACCGCTTGTTCGCGCGCTGCGTCCCGTCGTCGTCCATCAGCGGCGGGAGGACGAGATACTCGGTCGGCGAGCGGAAGAAGACACGGCGGTAGAAGAAGCCGCACAGGTCGGCAGTGCGGAGTTCGATCCCTTCGAAGCGCACCACCCCGGGGGCATTCGGGTGAATCTTGTATTCGATCACGACCGGATCGTGGGTCGACAGGCGGGTGATGGTCCGGCGATGTCCGCCGTGGATGTGCTGGCCCACGGGGAGCTTGTCCGCGAGCGACACGAACGGCAGCGGGAGCCCGCCCTTCAGCCGAATGGTGATGCGCACGGTGCAATCGACGCCGGCCCAAAGCGTCGGCAGTTCGCGGTCCCCTTGCAGGATACGGCGTTCGACCGTAATGCGCGATTGCGCGGTGCGCGTGCGGACCGCGAACCAAATCCACTCGCCGACGAACCAGAGCACGAGAGTCAGCGCTAAGATCGGGACGGTCGGCGCGTACTTCGCCACCGCGAGGACGCCGATCAGGGCGACCTCCGAGGCGAAGAAGAGGAACCACCAGCCGCGCGCGGTTAGCACGAATCGATCCTCGGCTAGACGGTTTCCATCACGCGGACATCCGCGAGGACTTCTTTGACGATGTGGGCCACTTCGCGGCCTTCGATCTCGGCTTCGGGACGGAGGATCAACCGGTGCCCGAGGACGTTGAACGCCACGGCTTGTACATCCTCGTGGGTGACGTAGTGCCGGCCCTTGAGCACGGCGCGGGCGCGGGCGCAGCGGAGGAGGTTGAGAGACGCCCGCGGGCTGGCTCCGAGGGCGACATCCGGGTGTTCGCGGGTCGCATCGGCGATCTCCACGATGTACCGGTAGAGCGATTCCTTGCCGAAGACATACTGCA
>JAYTBD010000737.1:0-3168 GCA_043737155.1 Fimbriiglobus sp.
GATCCGTCGAACCCCAACTGCCTGAATCTGTGGGTCGTGTCGGACAATCTCCGCAAAGGCGCGGCGACCAACGCGGTCCAGTGCGCCGAGGAATTGCTCCGGCGGGGCATCGTGAAATAGTCACGCCACCATGCGCAACCTCAAGTTTACCGTGCGCTACGACGGCACCGACTTCTCCGGCTGGCAGACGCAAGCGGGCTTCCGCACGGTCCAAGAGACATTCGAAAAAGCCGTCCGCGAAATCACCTGCGAACCGCGCATCCGGGCCAATGCGAGCGGTCGCACGGACGCCGGGGTCCACGCCCTCGGGCAGATCGTCAACTTCTTCACGGCGACGCGGCTCGACGAAGCGACGCTGGTGAAGGCGATCAACGCGAAGCTGCCGGACGATGTTTGCGTCCTCGATTGCGTCGCCGTCGGACAGGCTTTCTGCGCCAACCGCGACGCGGTGAAGAAGATGTACCGCTACATCATCAACGATTCGCGTATCCCCGATCCGTTCCTGCGGCGCACCGCTTGGCAACCGCGCCGCGTTGTCGATCCGGAGCCGATGCACGAAGCGGCGCAGTGTCTCCTCGGCCGCCACGACTTCCGCAGCTTCGAGACTGAATGGCCCAACCGCATGAGCAGCTTCCGAACCATCACCGATGTCAACGTCACGCGGCACGACAACACGGTGAGGCTCGAAATCGAAGCCGACGGTTTCCTGTACAACATGGTGCGGTCGATCGCCGGGACGCTCTACCAGATCGGCCGGGGGTACTGGCCGGTGGGCAAGATGCGCGAAGTGGTCGAAGTGCTGGATCGCCGCGAAGCGGGGATCACCGCCCCGCCGCAGGGATTGTTCCTCGTGAAGGTGACGTACTGACATGCACACCTACCCGCCGACGCTGGAGATTATGCCATTGGCGAAGCCGATCGATGCCGTCGTTTCCGTGCCCGGCAGTAAGAGCATCACGAACCGAGCGCTGGTCCTTGCGGCGTTGGGAAGTCGGAGTGGGGCGTGCATCCTCCGAGGCGTGCTTCGCAGCGAAGATACGGAAGTGATGGTCGATTGCCTGACGAAGCTCGGCTTCGGATTATCGTGGTCCGACGACGTGATCACGGTGGCGAAGAACGAATCCGAGCGACCAATACCAATAGCGGTAGCGGATCTCTACGTAGCAAATTCGGGAACGACCATTCGATTCTTGACAGCGTTTCTCGCTTCGGGGGGCGGTCACTTCCGGCTCAGCGGTGTTCCGCGCATGCACGAGCGGCCGATTCAGGATTTGCTCGACGCGTTGGGTCAACTCGGTGCCGGAGTTTATTGCGAGGCCGGGAACGGTTGCCCGCCGGTCGTGATCCGATCATCTTGGCTGAACGGTGGAACCGTCCGAATGCGCGCCGACCTCAGCAGCCAATATCTCAGCGCGATGCTCATGGTCGCCCCCTATGCCGATTGGAGCGTGAAGATCGAACTCGAAGGACCGGTCGTATCTGAGCCATATATCGCAATGACGGTGCAGATGATTGCCGACTTCTGCTCCATCGTCCACCAGCCTGAGCCCGGCGTCTTTGAAATCCCGCCCGCAGCGTATTCGCGATACGAGTACGCCATCGAGCCAGACGCTTCGGCCGCGTCGTACTTCTTCGCCATCCCCGCGATCCTCGGCGGGCGGCTCACCGTCCGCGGGATGAAGCGGGACATGCTCCAAGGCGATGTGCTGTTCGTCGACGCCCTCGCCCGCATGGGGTGCGTCGTGACGGAATCGGCCGAGGGGATTACCGTCGAAGGCCGACCGCTGCGCGGCATCGACATCGACATGAACGCGATCAGTGACACCATGATGACACTCGCGGCGGTCGCTTGCTTTGCCGAGGGGCCGACGACGATCCGCAACGTTGCGCACGTCCGGCACAAAGAGACCGACCGCATCGCGGCGATGGCGACCGAGCTCCGCAAGCTGGGCGCGGGTGTCGTGGAATTCGAGGACGGTTTGACCATCACCCCCGGCGAACTGCGCGGAGCAACGGTGCAGACGTACCGGGACCACCGCATGGCGATGAGCTTGGCGTTGATCGGGTTGAAGGTGCCGGGAGTGGTGATCGACGATCCGGGGTGCGTCGCGAAAACATACCCCGGTTTCTGGGAAGACTTGGAAAAACTGAGGGTGTAGGGTCCGGGTTTCTTCCTGGACCCACGCCTGACTTACTTCTTGCCTTCGGGCTTTGCACCGCGTTGCGGGCCTTTGGACTTCGGCGCTTGCGCCCGGCGTTCGCCCTGCGGCGCGGCCGTGGCCACCGATTTGGTCGTTTGCGTCAGCGACGCTTCCGTCCAAAAGGGGCTGAGCCGCTTGATCTTATAAAGCACCTTCTCGCGGTCCGGTCCGGCCGCCGCAGTGGGGAGGGCGGCTTTGAGCTTCTTCATCTTCTTCTTGCGGGCATGACGCCGGCGCAACTCGATCGCCCGTTCGACCATAAACTGACACTCCGGATACTTCGCAGGTTCTTCGTAATGGGTCAAGAATATCGCCTACCGGTACCCGCGACAAGGCGGACGGGCCGAATCTTGGTCCTGCTCTGGGCGATCCTAGCGGTCTCTCAGTTAGGGTACGTGCTGACATTCGGCCACAATCAGCCGTGGGCCGACGAGTGGGAATTCGTGCCGACGCTGACCGGCCACGAGCCGGACGAGAGCTTTTACTTCGCGCGTCATAACGAACACCGGCTGCCGTTGCCCCGGACGATCTACCTCGGACTCTGGAAGTCGACGCACGATTTCCGCTCCGGCATGGTGTTGCAGGTGGCGCTGCTGTCGATAATGTCGTTGCGGGGGATGCAGTTGGCCGCGCGGTTGCGCGGCCGGGCCGATTGGGCCGATGCGTTCTTCCCACTCTGCTTACTGCACGTGGGCCACTGCGAAAACTTGCTGATGGGCTACCAGCTCTGTTTCGTATTGGCGTCGGCGCTCGCGTTCGGGGTATTGGAGCTCGCGGTGCGTCGGACGCCCGAGAACACATCGCGGACCGTTTGCCTGGCGGCGTTGGCGACGTTATCGCTCTGCCTCTGCGGCGGCTTCGGGATTGTACTCGCCGCGCCGATCTCAGTGTGGGTGTTGACACTGATCGCGCGGAACGGAAGCGCTGAGCAAGGACTAATACCGCGCTTGGGAGCCGGGTCGCGTGA
>JAYTBD010000738.1:0-3164 GCA_043737155.1 Fimbriiglobus sp.
GGGCGAAAGGCATGTGACTTCGTACCCAGGGCTTCCGCCCTGGGCTGTATAAGTCGGCCCCGTTGGGGCGAAGAGTTCGATGGCATTCATTACCTGACCGTCAGTAGCCGGACGCGCAAGCGACGGTTGCGATCCGTAGACCACAGTTTCGGTAGCCAATGACTAACCCGGTTCTTCGCTGTCGCCAGCGCGTCCGGCTAACATGGGTTTCGCCACTCACTCGCCGTCATCCTCATCGCGTCGGCGCCGCCGGGCGGCGCGCACGACCGGCGGCGGCGGTTCTTCGCCGCCCTCGCGCTTCCAAGCCACGTAGTTTTCCCACGTCTTGGTGCCGAGCGGGAAGGTCGGGAAATCCATGCCGCCGATGCCGAGGTAGCCGCGCGCCGGTCGGTCTTCCCCCATGTCCTCGCGTTCCAATCGCACCTCGCGACGGGACACGATGATCGTCTCGTCCCCCTTGTCGACGAAGAACGCCGTGTCGCCGAGCAACTTGCCCGTGAGCGGGGGTCGGGTGTCGAAGAAGACGGCCTGCGCGTCGGTCTTCGGGTCGGAAAATTTGATCTCGCGGAGCAGATCGTTGAACCAGCGGATCTGGGCGCCGGTCGGGCGATCCGCGAACTCGCGGCGCAGTTGGAGGTAGCCCTGCGCCTGGCGGAAGCCTTGGATGAGCCACATGACGCCGAGGACGGCGAAGATCACGTTGCCCCCGGCCTGCGGCATCAAATTCTGCCAGACGAGTACGTATCGGGCGATGTTCCACCCGCCGAAGCTCATGAGGACGATCGCGGCGAGCAACACCCCTTCCGCGGTCGGGAAGAAACGGTTCAGCAAGCCGCTGCCGAATTCCAAACAGGCGAGCGAAAGGTAGACGATGCCGAACCATTCGTATTGGAGCTTGCCGAGTGCGAAATACCAAATGGCCAGCATGATCGCGCCGAAGATGAGGGAGCCGGTGCTGCCCCGGCGGACGCGTTCGCAGACCTCTCGGTAAGCGGCCACGCGTCGGAGGACGTGGCGGACTTCGTCGGGGTCGATTTTCTCATCGTCGTGCATGTCACCGATTCCCTGTGGCTGTGCCCGTTACTCTAGTTTTCTCAATGGGTTTCGTCAGCGATGGGTCAATAGGGCAAGGCATTGGGGGCTTGGAACACCTCGGCCGATTCGCCTTTCGCCACGACCACGATCCCCGATTCCGTGACCACGAACCCGCGGCGGCGATCGAAGTCGTGGTCGAAGCCGAGCACGGTGTACGGCGGGAGCTTTACATCTTTGTCGATGATCGCCCGTCTGATGCGGCAGTAGCGGCCGACATCGACGCCTTCGAACAAGATCGAATCCTCGACGACGGCGTAGCTGTTCACGCGCACGCGCGGCGACAAAATGCTGCGGCGCACTTGACCGCCCGAAATGATCGACCCGGCCGAGACGATGCTGTCGTGCGCCTCCCCACGCCGGAGGTGCCCCGCCGGACCCTCACCCCGGTGGACGAACTTCGGCGGCGGATTCTGAAGGTGCAAGGTGCGAATCGGCCAAGTTTCGTCGTAGAGGTTCAAGACGGGATCGACCGCGACGAGATCGAGGTTCGCTTGAAAGTAAGCGTCGAGTGTGCCGACGTCGCGCCAGTACGGGTGTGGCTTCCCGTTGCGGTCCCGAAAGCGGTACGACTGCACGTTGTAGCCGTCGCGCACCATCGCCGGGATGATGTCCTTCCCGAAGTCATGGCTGCTGTTTGCATCCGCGGCGTCTTCGAACAGGCGGTCGAAGAGCATGCCGGTGTTGAAGACGTAGATTCCCATCGAACCGAGCGCGTGCGCCGTATCCCCCGGCATCGGGTCGGTCGTCGCCGGCTTCTCTTGGAACCCGAGGACGCGGCCCGAAGCATCGGTTTGAACGATCCCGAATTGATCGCACTCCCCCAGCGGCACGGGGATACAGCCGACGGTGAGGTCGGCATCGCCCGTCGCGTGGGCGGCGATCATCTCGGAGTAGTCCATCTTGTAAATGTGGTCTCCCGCGAGGACGAGCAGATACTCGGGGTCTTCCTTCTCGATACTGTAAATGTTCTGGTAGATGGCGTCGGCGGTGCCCTTGTACCAGTGCTCGTCGATGCGCTGTTGCGGCGGCAGGACTTCGATCCCTTCGCCGAGATCGTGAGTGAGAAAGCCCCAGCCTTGGCGGATATGGCGGTCGAGGCTGCGCGACTTGAATTGCGTGAGCACGAGAACGCGGCGCAGGCCGCTGTTGAGGCAATTGGAGAGGGTGAAGTCGATGATGCGATAGAGGCCGCCGAATGGCACGGCGGGTTTGGCGCGATCCCGCGTCAGCGGTTCGAGGCGCGTCCCTTTGCCGCCCGCGAGAATCATCGTCAGCACGTTCCGCAGCATGCAGTGGCTTCCTCCGTGGTCCCAGCATCCTACACCGGGGGGCCACCGTCGAACAAGTTCCCGAAGACCTTTCGCGTGGCCGTGGCCAAAGCGACGGGGTCGCCGAGCGGGGTCAGGATCAAGCCTTCGAGTCGCTCGGTTTCGGGCGTTTGAAATGCAAAGCTCGGTTTTCCGAGTGTCACAGCGGCCCGGAGAAATCCGACTTCGCCGCGCGGGTGCGTGCCCCAAACGATGTCGGCCTCGCCCACGAGCGATAGCGGGTTAGCGTCGGTGAGACAATGGGCCCGCATGTCGTCGAAGATCACCGCCCACGCCAATTGCATCACCCGATGCCGGTCCGGGCCATCGCCGACGAGAACCAAATGCAATTGCGGAGCCACGTATTTCAACACGGCGAACGCCCAGACGGCCATCCGCATACCGTCGCCGGGGGTGAAGTCGCCCGCGGCCATCAGGATTTGAGCATCGGGCGGAAGACCGAGTCGGCCGGGTTGGGTCATTGCGCAGTCTCGTCCGGCAGCACGCCGATAAAGGGCAGGTGGCGATAATCGTCGTTGAAGTCGAGCCCGTAGCCGACGACGAATTTATCCGGGATCGCGAAGCCGACGTAATCGGGCTCGAAGGCCACGGTCTGGCGGCCGATCTTTCGGAGGAGCACGCACGTTTTGATCGATGCGGCGCCGAGGCCGTGCAAGTGCGCCACGACTTGACTGAGGGTGGCACCGGTATCGAGGATGTCATCGAGGAGTAAAATGTGTCGGCCGCGCACTTCGGGCAGCA
>JAYTBD010000739.1:0-7737 GCA_043737155.1 Fimbriiglobus sp.
CGACCGAATTCCAAGTCGACGCCACCAAAGTGAACACCTTCACCGGCTGGCGCGACATGAAAATCGGCGTCTTCGCCTGGCGTTTGTGCGGTTCGCCGGCCTTCCCCGACCAGTGGGATCGACGGGGCGTGCCGAAGCCGACGAAGCGATTGGCGTTCGCGGCCATCGAAGAGATCGACCTCTTCGCGCCGCGTTGGGGCGAGTGGGCCCAGCGGCTCGGATTGAAATCGTTCGAGCGGCTGAGCGTGTTCGGCGACGGGGCCGAGTGGATCTGGAACGCGGCGTCCGAGCAGCTCCCCGGCCACCGCGGCACGCTCGACTTCTTCCACGCCGGCGAGCACTTGGCGGCGACGGCCCAAGCCCTGTTCGGCGAAGGGACGCCCGAGGGCCAAGCGTGGTTCCAAGCGGCTCGCAAAGCCCTGCTGAACGACGGCTGGTACGGCATCCAAGAGCACATCGGCCGGACGTTGTGCGAGCCGGTGAGCGACGCGGGCCGAACGGCGATCGACAAACTGGTGGCCTACTTAGCGAACCATTCCCTGCGGTTGGATTATCGCCACCGATTGGCCTGCGGCGAACCGATTGGCAGCGGCCTCATCGAGGGGGCGTGCAAACAGGTGATCGGAAAACGAATGAAGCAGACCGGCGCCCGCCGGACGGTCGCGAACGCCAACCGCATGGCCGAACTCTGCTGCCTCACCTACTCCGACCAGTGGACCGAGTACTGGCTCGCCGCATGACCCCGCCAGAATCCATTGGTGCACCCCTCTCTTCCTTGGCACTTGCATCCGCATCGATTCTGGTCCACAATAGTCCCACCTGCCGAACCGTCCCGCCGCCGGGGCGTCTTGACTCCCGCCGAATGCTCCCTCCCACCGGGGTTCTCCCATGCCCGTCCGACGCGCCTCCGTCGCCTTCGCCTGCCTGTTTGCCCTGCCCGCATTCGCCGAAGAAGTGTCCCTGCCGAAGCCCGCCGAGTTGAAGGCCATCGCCGCCTACCCCGACAAGCTCGCGCTCGGCAGCGACGATTCCTCGGCTCAAGTGATCATCACGGGCACGCGCACCGACGGCCGGCTGGTCGATCTGACCCACGCGGTGAAGTTCGCAATCGCCGACGGCAAGAGCGCCCGCGTTTCCGAGACGGGCCGGGTGTTGCCGAGCGCAAACGGTACGACGGAACTGATCGCCACCTACGGCGACAAGAGCGTCCGCGTGCCGTTGAAGGTCGAGCACATCGGTGAGAATCTGCCGATCAACTTCGCCAACCACGTCGTGCCGGTGTTGACCAAACTCGGTTGCAACAGCGGCGGTTGCCACGGCAAACAATCGGGCCAGAACGGCTTCCGCCTTTCGCTGCTCGGCTTCGAACCCGAACTCGACTACACGACGCTGATGAAGGAATCGCGCGGTCGCCGGTTGTTCCCCGCGGCGCCAGAGCAGTCGCTCTTCTTGCTGAAGGCAACCGGCGCCATGCCCCACGGTGGGGGCAAGAAGATGGAGCCGAGCAGCGACGAATACAAAATCGTGAAGCGTTGGATCGGCGCCGGTATGCCATTCGGCACCGAGAAAGATCCGATCGTCACCAAGATCAGCGTCTACCCCGAGAGCCGCGTGCTGCCGCGCAGCACGCAGCAGCAGTTCGCCGCCTTCGCCCATTATTCGGACGGCACCGTCGAAGACATCACCCGGCGGGCGCAGTTCGAATCGAACGATTTGGAAGTCGCCACCGTGGACGGCGCCGGCCTCGTCCGCACGCTCGGACTCAGCGGCCAAGCGGCGATCATGGCCCGCTACCAAGGCCACGTCGCCGTGTTCCGCGCCACCGTCCCCCTCGGCGGCAAGACGCAAGAATTCACCTTCGCGTCGAAGACCTTGGTGGATCAGCACACGAGCGCCAAGTGGAAGGAACTCGGCTTGGTGCCGAGCGAGCTTTCGACCGATGAGCAATTCTGCCGGCGCGCCCACCTCGACATCACCGGAACGCTGCCGACGCCGAAGCAGATCCAAGACTTCCTCGGGAGCACCGCCGCCGACAAGCGCGACAAGTTGATCGACGACCTCCTCGAAACCCCCGAATACGCCTTTTACTTCGCCAATAAATGGGCCGACGTGCTCCGCGTGAAGCGCCGCAACGAACCGACGCGCGCCCCCGGCACCTTCGCCTTCCACGGCTGGATCCGCGAGGCCATCGCCCAAGACATGCCCTACGGCGAATTCGTCCGCAGCATCCTCGGCGCCACCGGCAACGAGACGACCAACCCGCCGACCGTCTGGTTCAAGGAACTCGAGAAGCCCGAGCAATTCGTCGACGACACGGCCCAAGTGTTCCTCGGCCAGCGCCTCGCCTGCGCCCAGTGCCACCATCACCCCTACGAAAAATGGAGCCAAGACGACTATTGGGGACTCGCCGCGTTCTTCGGCCGCGTCGGGCGCAAGGAGATCGCCAAGCCGACCCGCCATGTCAACGACGGCGGCAACAATCGCTCGCTGACTTACTACGTGAAGAGCAGCGGCAGCGTGACCAACAAACGCTCCGGCAAACCGGCCGTGATGAAAGCGCTCGACGGCGAACCGATGGAAGTCGGCACCGAAGACGACCCGCGTATGAAGCTCGTCGATTGGATGGTCGATCCGAAAAATCCGTTCTTCGCCAAGGCCGTGGCCAACCGCTACTGGGCTCACTTCCTCGGCCGCGGCATCGTCGATCCGCTCGACGACATGCGCGTGACGAACCCGCCGAGCAACCCGGAACTCCTCGACGCGCTGGCCAAAAACCTCGTCGATAACAAGTTCAGTTTGAAGGCCTTGATCAAGACCATCGCGAAGAGCCGGACGTATCAACTATCGAGTGCGCCGAACGAGTTCAACAAGACCGACAAGCAGGCCTACGCCCGCTATTACCCCAAGCGTTTGCAGGCCGAGGTGCTGCTCGACGCGGTGAATCAGATCACCGATAGCCCCACGACCTTCGGCAGCTTGCCCAAAGATAAACACGCCCCGCGGCGGGCCATCCAACTGCCGGACGAAGCCTTCACCAGTTACTTCCTCGACGTCTTCGGCCGGCCGCAGCGCATCAGCGCCTGCGAGTGCGAACGCGTCAGCGAGGCGAATTTGGCGCAAGCGTTGCACCTGCTCAACAGCGACGAAGTCCAAAGCAAAATCGCCGGCGGCACCGGCCGGGTCACGACGCTGACGAAAGCCGAAGATAAGCGATCCGATGCGGATAAGGTCGAAGAAATCTTCCTCTGGGCGTTCGGTCGCAAACCGAGCGCGAAGGATATGGCCGTGGCGCTCGATCACATCGCCAAAAACGAGAAGACCAAACGCACGGCGTACGAGAACATCGTCTGGGCGCTGCTGAACACGAAGGAATTCCAGTTCAATCAGTGATCGATCCGGTCGCCCTTCTAGGGTGGGGCAACGGTTTTGTAGGTCACGCTCTGCGTGACGGGCTTCCCGCAACCGATGAAGCTGAATTCCTTGCCCGCGTCACGCAGAGCGTGACCTACTGGAGCGACCAGCGGCAAATTGTCACACAATCCTTCAACCGTAGGGGCACCCCTTGTGGGTGCTCGCGAATGGGATGCCCGAGTCCATTTGCCAAAACGGAGCAGGCTTCGGCATCCCTTTCCAGGGCACCCACAAGGGGTGCCCCTACATTTTCGCGCGTTTACCAAGGTGACATTTATCGCAAGTCGGTCCACTACGAAACCGGACTATTCCGCGCGACCTCTCATCCACGGGCGAATGTACTCGGAGCGGAGCCGTTCGCTGAAACGTTCGGCGCCCGGGTCGATGACATGGTGGTGATCGATGAACTCCCGATCGGGCAACCACTCGTTGGCATCGATCAGCCGGGTGCCGTAGTCCTTCGCCACGTCCTGCGCATACGACCGCAGCAGCCGCTTGGTGCCGTCCGGGTACCAGTTTCGGAAGGTCTGGCTTTCCGGCATCAGCACGAGGCCCAAGACTTCAATGTTCTCCCGTTCGCAGAGCCCGAGAAGATCTCGAAGCATCCGATCGTAAGTGCGATTAACCGCCGTGAAGCCGGTGTGCGTCAGGTACGCCTTTTCCGTCGCGGCTTCGGCGGGTCCGCCCACGCCGTCCGGCACGAATTGCAATCCCGGTTGCACCCAACCGTACGGGCTGATCGCCGTCCTCCAATACCCCGGCGTCCCGGCCGTATCGCGCTGGGCCCAAGACTCGGCGTAGCGCTGCATCAGGATATTGCGATGCGACGACCACGGGGCGAGCCGGGAGTCGCACCATAGGCGCGTCCAGCGTGCGGCTCGGTCGGGGTCGTGCTTCCAAACGAGATCGAGGTCCGCGCCGCGCACCCGGTGCATCTCCCTCTCCGAATAGAGTGGGATCGCATCCCGATCCGCCGCGTAGATCGCGCACGTGTCGCTCATGTGGAGCGGGAGAATCTCGACGAACACCGCTTGCGGCTTCGACCCGATCGCGATCAAGCGGCGCAGAACGAGCTGAAGATGGAAGGGATGGGCGCTGAAGAGCGAGGCGTTGAGCACGAGCGGCGGATTCTCGTCGCCGGGGCGCGGCTCGGAAAGTCGGTCCGCGGCGAAGGCGCTTTTGGACCGCGACGTGCCCAGCATGACGACCGCGGGCCGGTCCGGGAATTCGCGCTTCCGTTGATCGAGGTGGCGGATTGTGGTCCCGTACTCGGCGTCGGCCCAATCGAGGCGAGTGCCATCGATCCCCGTGTTGAGACCCGCATTCAACCCCGCGACGGCCAAGACGCCCGCCAATAAGGCCCCCCGACTCCGTCGCATCCTCTTCATGCGAACATCCAGTGCGCGACCTTTGAGACTTCTTCGTCCGCATCCGCCGAGCGACTCGAAGAGCGTCCGCGCTTTTCCGCAAGATATCGCGGGGCGCTCGGGTAAACTCATGGGATACTCTACGACCCGCCCACGGATCCTTTCGCAATGAGTCGAGCTAGTTGGCTCTCGCTGGTGCCCATCCTCCTCTCGTCCGGTTGCATTCGTCCGGCCGCGCCGGTCGTCCAAACGCCGCCGGCGCAGGTGATCGTGGCGCTGCCGGTGGTCAAGGATGTCACCGACTACGAAGACTTCACCGGCCGCACCGTCGCCTCGAAATCGGTCGATATCAAGTCCCGCGTCACCGGGCATCTGATCGCGCTGCACTTCAAGGACGGGGCCGATGTGAAAGAAGGGTCGCCGCTGTTCGACATCGACCCGAAGACGTACAAGGCCGAGTACGATCGGGCCCAAGCGGCGGTCATCCAAGCCGAAACCAAGGTGACCCGCCTCGAACGCGACTTCAAGCGGGTCGATGATTTGAAGATGAAAAACTCCGTCAGCCCCGAGGAGTACGACCGCGTCGTCGGGGATCGGGCCGAGGCGATCGCCGCCGTCGACGTGGCCAAGCGCCAAGCGACCGCGGCCAAGAATTTCGTCGATTACACGGAGATCAAATCGCCGATCGCCGGTCGCATCGGCAAACGGATGATCGATCCGGGCAACCTCGTGAAAGCGGACGAAACGCTGCTGACGACCATCGTGGCGAGCGACCCGATGTACGCCGACTTCGACATCGACGACCGCACGGTGCTCCGCGTCCGCCGGCTCATCGAAATCGGCGCGGTGACTTCGGCGCGCGATGCCAAAACGCCGGTGCGCGTCGGCCTGCCCGACGAAGAGGGGTTTTCCACCGATGGCGTCATCACATTCGTGGACAACCAACTGAACCCCGGCACCGGCACGATCCGCCTCCGCGCCGAGATGAAGAACCCCGCCGGGCTGCTCTCGCCGGGGATGTTCATCCGCGTCCGCGTGCCCATCGGCACCGCCAAGCGCGAGATCCTCGTGCCCGAAGTGGCCATCGGCACCGACCAAGGCTTGAAGTACGTGTACGTGGTGAACGACAACGACGAGGTGGAATCGCGCCGCGTGGAACTGGGCCTGCCGCAGGAGAACTTGCGCGTCGTCCGACCGGTGGCGGGCGAGGCGAAGTCGGGCGTGAAGGAGACGGACCGCGTGATCGTCAAAGGGCTCCAGCGCGTCCGCGAGAAAGCCAAGGTGGCGCCGAAGACCGAAGCCCCGCCGACGAACAAGGGGTGATGCGACGTGCTCGCGCGTTTCTTCATCGACCGCCCGATCTTCGCGGCGGTCATTTCGATTTTGATCACGCTCGCCGGGGGGCTGGCGGCCGTCCGTTTGCCCATTTCCCAGTTCCCGGCCGTCACGCCGCCGACGATCCAAGTCGATTGCAATTATCCCGGCGCCAGCGCGGAAGTGGTGTCGAAGACGATCGCTTCGCCGCTGGAGCAGCGCGTCAACGGCGTCGAGCGCATGCTCTACATGTCGTCGCAGTGCACCAACGACGGCAGCTACACGCTCACGATCACCTTCGAGCCGGGCACCAACCTGAACCTGGCGCAGGTACTCGTGCAGAACCGCGTCAACCTCGCCATCCCGGAACTGCCCGAGGTCGTCCGCTCCACCGGCGTCACCGTCCGCAAGCGTTCGCCCGAGTTGCTGCTGACGTTCGCGCTGATGTCGAAGTCGGGCAAGTACGACCAAGTTTACCTGAGCAACTACGCGGTGCTGCACCTCCGCGAAACGCTCGCGCGCATCCCCGGCATCAGCGATGTGACCATCTTCGGCCAGCGCGACTACAGCCTGCGCATTTGGGTCAAACCGGGCCAACTCGAAGCCCGGCAACTCACGGTGCTCGACGTGGTCGGCGCGATTCGAGCCCAGAACGCCGAGGTCGCGCTCGGCAACGTGAACCCGGAGCCGCGCGAGTTCACGATCACGAGTCTCGGTCGGCTCGACACGGTGGAGCAGTTCGAAAACATCATCGTGAAGACCGGCCCGGACGGGCAACTCGTCCACTTGTGCGACGTGGCCCGCGTCGAACTCGCCGCGAAATCGAGCGATATCACCAACCGCTTCGACCGCCGGCAAACCGTCGGCTTGGCGATCTTCCTCACGCCCGACGCCAACGCGATCACGACCTCGGAGGAACTCAAGGAGACGATGGCGAAGCTCGGCGAGGACTTCCCGCCCGGCCTCGAATACGAGATCGGTTACGACACGACGCCGTACATCGAATCGTCCATCTACAAGGTCTTCGAAGCCCTCCGCGATTCGATCATCCTCGTCGCCATCGTCGTGCTCGTCTTCCTCCAAAGTTGGCGCTCGGCGCTAATCCCGCTCGCCACGGTGCCGGTCGCCATCATCGGCACTTGCGGGGCGATGGCCGTGGTCGGCTTCGGCTTGAACAACCTCACGCTCTTCGGATTGGTCCTCGCCGTCGGCATCGTCGTGGACGACGCCATCGTCGTGGTGGAAGCCGTCCAGCACCACATCGAGGCGGGGTTGGCGCCGCGCGAAGCGACGGCCAAAGCGATGGAAGAAGTGGCCGGGCCGGTCGTCGCCGTCGGGGTGGTCCTCTGCGCGGTCTTCGTGCCGTGCATGTTCTTCCCCGGCATCGTCGGCCAGTTTTTCAGGCAGTTCGCGCTGACCATCGCCATCAGCACGATGATCTCGACGTTCAACAGCCTCACGCTCAGCCCGGCGCTCGCGTGCCTGCTGCTGCAGAAGAAAGACGCCAAGCCCGATTGGATCACGCGCGGTATGCAACTCCTCTTCGGATGGTTCTTCCGGCTCTTCAACCGCGGCTTCCGTTCGCTCGGCCGCGGTTACACGGGGCTGGTCGGCAAGCTCATCCGGATCCCCGCGCTGGTGCTGC
>JAYTBD010000740.1:0-3146 GCA_043737155.1 Fimbriiglobus sp.
GGATCGGTGATGAACCCCCGGCAGAAGTTCATCTTCTGCCGTTGACCCGTGGAGAGATGGCTGACGCGGCTCCCGGCTTTGTCGGCGAGATCGACGATCGCGAGCATGGCGTCGATGCGCCGATTGATGACGGCGTTCTCGACGCCGTAGATGCGCGAGAAGAGCCACAGGTTCTCGCGCACGGTGAGAATGCCGTACCCGCTCGATTCGCCGCCGCTGACCATGTTGATGAACGGCCGGAGCGCCTTGGCCTCCGCGACGACATCTTTGCCATCGACCCAAGCCCGCCCGGACGACGGCGCGAGCAGCGTCGTGAGGATCTTGATGAGCGTGGTCTTGCCGGCGCCGTTGGGGCCGAGCAGGCCGAAGAGTTCGCCGGGTTTGACTTCGAGGTCCACGCCGTCGAGGGCGACGAACTGGGTCGCGGCGTTCGGGTCGGTTCGCTTCCACCAGCGTTTGCGGGCTTTGCGGTAGGTCCGACCGAGGGCGTCCGTGCGGAGGGCGAGTTCACTCATGTTGGGCAATTGTAGGGAGGCGGTCCACGTCGGGGTCGGGTACGACAACGGATTCCGGCGTCCCAGAACGGGTATTCGACCTGTTCGGTCGATTCCGTCGACCCGCTCTCCGAAATGCCGATCCGACGCGTCGACGCAAGTCGTTGTCGGGCATGGTCAGTTAAGTGATTTGGAAACGAGTTAAGCGTTTTGGCGATCAGTTCACGCAAGGGTGTGTGTGTTCTCGCTTAACTCGATTTGGGGCAGTATCCATCCCTGCACCCGGCGGGCGAATCGCAGTGCCGCGATCCGCCCGAATTTGCTACGCTAGGCGGCATCCACCCGCCCTCCCGGATTCCCCGATGCCTCTCTTCGCCACGACGCTGTACCACCACGAAAACGGCCGGTTGATCCTGCACGCGATGCCGGTGATGGCCACGGTGCTCGTGGTGCTCGCCATCGCCTACCGGTACTATTCGGCGTTCCTCGCGGCCAAGGTTGCGGCGCTCGATGACAGCCGGGTGACACCCGCGCACCGGCTGAACGACGGTCAGAATTACCACCCGACGAATAAGTGGGTGCTCTTCGGCCACCACTTCGCGGCGATCTCGGGGGCGGGGCCGCTCATCGGCCCGGTGCTCGCCATTCAGTACGGGTACATGCCGGGGTTGCTCTGGCTCGTCATCGGCGTCTGCTTGGCCGGGGCCGTGCAGGACATGCTAGTGCTCGCCGCGAGCGTGCGGCGCGATGGCAAGTCGATCGCCGAGATCGCCCGGCACGAACTCGGCAAGCCGGCCGCGGTCATCGCGAGCATCGCGATTCTGTTCATCGTGGTGATCGCGCTCGCGGGTTTGGGGTTCGTGGTGGTTAAGGCGCTGGGCGGTGAAGAAGCGAGTTTGCCGGCGTGGACGAGAATCATTGTTCCCGGCAAACGAATCGACGACGAGCGGCGAGTGCCGCAGCCCGATGGCTCGATGATAATTTCTTTCCCGCCGGGGTGCTTCGTGGGATATCCCGGAGAGGTGAATGACAATACGCTCCGTTCCGAAGCATTTCTAATCCGTTGCCCGGAAGGTGCTCAGCCAAAAGCAATTGAATGGGGTGGGCTCCAATTGCCGAGTAAAAATGAAGTCACTGAGAAGAATAACTCCTTCTACACCCTCCCCGCCGGTTGCACCCAGGTCATCCCCGGCTCGTCATGGGGCACATTCACTCTCGCGTGCACCATCCCCATCGCGATGTTCGTCGGTTTGTGGATGTACCGCATCCGCCCCGGCAAAGTGCTCGAAGCTTCGCTCATCGGCGGCGGATTGACCTTTCTCGCGGTCTTCGCCGGCGGCGAGATCCACGGCACCGCGCTCGAATCGATCTTCACCCTCACGCGCACCGAAACGATCATCGCCCTCGTGGTCTACGGGTTCATCGCCGCCGTGCTGCCGGTGTGGTTGCTCCTCGGGCCGCGCGATTATTTGTCGAGCTTCCTCAAGATCGGCACCGTCATCTTGCTCATTGCCAGCGTCTGCATCGCCAATCCGCCGCTGCAAGCGCCGATGGTCAACGAAGTCTTCGTCAACGGCGGGCCGACGTTCCCCGGCAGCATCTTTCCGTTCGTGTTCATTTGCGTCATGTGCGGGGCGGTCTCCGGGTTCCACTCGCTCGTCTCCTCCGGCACGACGCCGAAGATGATCGAGAAGGAATCGCACATCCGCACCATCGGCTACGGGGCCATGCTCATCGAAGGACTCGTCGGCGTGACCGCGCTGATCGCCGCCGCGTCGCTACCGAACGCGCTCTATTACGACATCAACATCGCCATCGATAGGGCGCCGGAGTTCACGAACCAATTGAAAGAAATGGACGACCGCTACGGCCGCGATCCGAACGCCAACCTCGGCACCGAGAACCTGCACGACCCGACGCTCGGGCCTGTCGAAAAGAAAATCGGTGGGGAATCGCTGCGCGGTCGCACCGGAGGGGCGGTCACGCTGGCCGTGGGGATGTCGCTGATTTTCGAGGACGCGTTCACCGCCGTCGGCTTCGCCGGGGAAGGATTGCTGAAGTACTGGTACCACTTCGCGATCATGTTCGAGGCGCTGTTCATCCTCACGACCATCGACGCGGGGACGCGCATCGGCCGATTCCTGCTCCAAGAGACGGTGGGCCGGGTTTTCAAACCCTTCGCGCGGCCCGACTGGTTGCCGGGGGCGCTGTTGGCGAGCGCGATCATCACCGGCGGCTGGGGCTGGCTCATTTACACGGGCAGCATTGACACCATCTGGCCGATGTTCGGCATCGCCAATCAAGCGCTCGCAGTATTGGCGCTCGCGCTTGTGACGACGTGGCTGATCAACACGGGTCGGATGCGCTACGCGTTCGTCACACTGGTACCGATGCTGTGGGTGTGCAGCACGACGCTCAGCGCCGGGGCGATCCTTGTGAGCGAGCGCTTCCCGATGATGATTGACAAGGGGAACAAGCTGATCGAAGCCGGGAAGACGGCCCAAGGGAACAAACTGGTTTGGTCGGGCTATCTCAGCGGCGGGCTGACGCTCTTCGTGCTGTGCAGCGTCGGGGCGCTGGTGATCTGGGCGGTGGTCCGTTGGATCGGCGTGCTGCTGAAGATGGTGCCGACGCGGCGGGAGTAGTTGAGAG
>JAYTBD010000741.1:0-3141 GCA_043737155.1 Fimbriiglobus sp.
GCGGTCGTCGAGTTGCCCCGGGCGGGTCGCGATAGCCAGGGCTTCGGAATTATTCTTCTGCGCCAAGTTGAAACCGACCGCGGCCAAGCGGACATAGCGGGATACGTCGGCGGGGCCGGGCGGTCCGACCAGCGTCGGCGCTCCAGGTGTGCCCAGCTTCTGCCAGAGGACTTGGGCCGAGACCGGTGTCGGGTTGAAGTTCACGCCGGCGCCGATGGTCGTCTTCAGCAATTCTGCAATCGGTTGCAGCTTGTCCGGAGTTGCCCCGGCACTCAGCGATTCGAGCGCGACTTGGGCGCTCGCCTCGGGGAATTCTTGATCGGTGAACGCCTGCGTCAGAATCTCTTGGAGCAGATCGGGCTTCCCGGCTTTGGTCAATTCGCGCGACAACCGGCGGACGATGGACAGTCGCAGGTCGAGGTCGTCGGCGCGCGTTTCGTTCTTCAAAAGGCTCAGCACGCGGCGGAGTTCGATCTGCACGTTTCCCGTGTCGCCGCCGATGCGGGCCTTCTCGGCCTGGAAATCTTGGGCCGACCAGCGGATTTTTACCTCCCGGCCGACCTCGTCCTCGTTGCCGCCCAGCGACAACAGCGCCACCGCCAATTCGCCGACGAGGAGATCGCGCTCGGCCGACTTCGGCGCTTTCAGCAGTTCGTCGCGCGCCGAGCCGAACTGGCCCATCGCTTCCTTGATCTTCTCTTTGGAATCGGAGCGCGCCGAATGCTCCCCCGCCGCGATGAGCAACAGCGCCCGGCAGAGCGCCGCCTGCCCTTTGGCCATCGGGCCGTCGTCCTTGTATTCGGGCAACTCCTTCAACGCCTCGACCATGAACTGGTTTTCTTTGCCCTCGCGCCGGTTGCTCACATACAAGTAGATGCCCAAGCCAACGGCCAATGCGAATGCAAGCACGGCGAAGATCCATTTGAGCTTGGCCAACAGCGGCACCGGCTCGCGGTCGTCTTCGACGGCCCCCGCTTCTTTCAAACTCTCGAATTGGACTTGGGTCGTCTGCTGGGCTTTCAAATCTTCCGGGAGTTCCGGCCCGCGGGCGCCGCCCGGCTTATCCGCGTTGGGGTCGCGCCAGTCGGCTTTCTTGATCTTGCGTTCGGGGATCTTCTGCCGATGTTTGCACTCGGGGCAAATGACGTTCTTGCCGACCTTGCTGATCGGCTCGGTCCAAATGTGATCGCACATCGCGCAGACCACATCGACCTGCTGCTCGGCCACGGCCGCTTTGCCCGCGTTCGGATCGTCGCCGAACAGCGACGCCGCGAGGGCTTCGGCTTCGATGAGGGAGCGGTCGTCGACCTTCGGCTTGGGGACGTTGAAGTGCTGCCGGCAGTCCGGGTTCGAGCAAGTGGCGCGCCGGCCGGCGGTCTCGTCTTTGAGGCGGTATTTCTTCGCGCAGTGGGGGCAAGCGATGTCGATCGGCATGGAGGCTTTCAAAACCCGGATGGGATGTCCTGTGCCCGCATTATGCCGCCCCGCACGGCGGACGGCAATCACTTGGGTGATTTCGGATTTGGGATTACGGATGTCCCGTTAGCCCGACGCGCCAGCGAGGGTCGCTCACTCCCTCGCTCGCGCGTCGGGCTAACAAGATCTTCCCGGTCATTCGATCAACTTCGCATCGGCCCAATTTACGTCGTCCTGTACATCGCCGCCGGGGCCGAAATCGACGATCAGCGTCAGCTCTTTCATACCGGTCACGTCGAGAGACACATCGAGTGCGAGTGCGGCGGTTAGACCATTCAACCCCGCCAGCGTTTGCTCCTTCCCGTCGAGCAGAATGCGGACATCGACGATCCCTTTGCGGCCGCTGATGCGATCCAAACCGACGGTCGCGCTGAACGTGCGATACTTCCCGCCGAGGTTGTAGGCGAGCGTCGTTTCGGAATGCAGACCCAAACCCCGGTCGAATGTTTCGTCGCCGAGGCGGGTTGTCAGTCGGAGTGGGACCTCGCGCACGGAACGGTTGAGGACGGGGGGCCAATCGACGCCGCCGAACGGTTCGAGTTTCTGACTCTTCGGCTTGCGCTCCGCGAGGTAGGACACTTTCCCACCGAAAGAATCGAGGGCGACGAGATCGCTTTGCGGCACGGTGAACTTGGCCCCGGTCGAGGCGGTGCCGGTGAATGTCTGGCCGTCGAATGATGCGCCCGCGAGAGTGAGACGCGTGCCGCTCTTGGTGACGATGCGGAAGTATTGACCGGGCGGCGTTTTCACCCGCGTTAGCGAGGGATCGAGCGCGAGGGCCGCGATTTTGTTCAACTCGAATGGCTTGGCGATGGTTTCCCCCGCAGGCTTGAATCGCAACGGACCGCCGGCGCGGGCGAAGCGTTCGAGGGTGCCACGGACGGTGTCGCCGTTTCGGAGTTTCAGCGCGTCCTGTTTTTTCCCGGGTTCGATCCACGCGTACTTGGCCGGGTCGAGCGGGCCATCCTGCGGCGGGGGTACGAACCAAATGGCCGAGACCGTGCTGAGGGGGAACGCGAGCGGTGTCGTTTTTCCACCGACTCCGAAGGTCGCCGCGATCCGGAGGCTCAACCCGTCGCCGCCGACGACTTCACCGGCGATGCGGTCGCCATTCGCGAGGATGATATGAGCAGCTCCGGGCAGTGATGGCAGCGGCGTTTTGGCCGCGCGAAGCGATACGAGATCGCCCATTGGGAATGAGGCGGCGCCGATGGTCACCTTCCCATCGGCCGAGAGTATCGCTTCGACGGTGCGGTTCTCTTTGGGGTCGGTCGTGCGCAGTTCGTAGAGGAGCGGTTCGGCGGCCGATAGAGCTTGGGCGAAGGCAAGCAAACCGATGAAGTAATGGAAGGTGCGGTGGATCATGGGATGGCTCCGGGGAGAGAGAAAACCGAAGCCTTGTCCGGTCCCCCCTCTCCGCTTCGGAGAGGGGGTTAGGGGGTGCGGTCTGGCGCTGGAATTTAAGCGGCGTTCCAAATCGCGTGGGGAGACCTCACTCCCCGGCCCCCTCTCCGAAGCGGAGAGGGGGTGACTCCGACTTACAAGCTTCGACCGCAGTTCGCATGATATCCACCGCTCGACGACCCGTAGTGGAGCGTCCATCGGCAAATGTCACATTCCCACCGTAGGGGCACCCCTTGTGGGTGCCCTGCTCCGGATGCCGAG
>JAYTBD010000742.1:0-3139 GCA_043737155.1 Fimbriiglobus sp.
AAGGTGAACTCGTCGTTTTTGACGCGCGTGAAGAAGGTGCGGAAGGCCGATTGGATGACGTCTTCGGGGTCGAACCGGCTCGCCATGCGCTGGCCGATGCGCCGCTTGGCCAGTTTCATCAGGCGTTCGCAGTATTTGTCGAACAGGTCGCGCGCGGCCGATTCGCTCCCCGCTTGGTAGTCGCTGACCAAGTCCCGATCGTCGGATCGCTCGTCGGCCATCGGCGTTCTCCACCCGGCTGTCGATGCGAACAGATTAGCACGAACGGGACGATCCGGCGAGGCGGCGAATTCTGTTAGAATGGGCGGGGCCGCGGGTAAGTTCCGCGAGCGTCGCGATTTTTCTACACCGAGGTTCGCCTTGGAAGCCCTCCGAGCCGAGCAATTCTCGAAGCTGCGACAGCGCCTCCGGGACGTTGCCGGGGCCGGTGGGTTCTATCCGGTCAAATACCGCGCGGTCGGCGTCGATCCCCTCGGCGTTCAAACTTTCGACGATTTCGAAACTCTCCCGTTCACGACCAAGGCCGAGATCGCGGCCGATCAAGCGGCGAATCCGCCGTATGGAACCAACCTGCTACTACCCCTACGTGAATATTCCCGGGTCCATCAAACTTCCGGGACGACGACCGGCCGGCCGCTGCGCTGGCTCGATACCCCCGCGAGTTGGAACTGGATCCTCGACTGCTGGTGGCTCGGCTTCCGCGATTGCGTTGGCCTGACGCGCGATGACCGCGTCTTCTTCCCGTTCTCGTTCGGGCCGTTCCTCGGTTTCTGGGCCGCGTTCGAAGCCGTGGCGCGGGCCGGGCACTTCGCCATCTCGGGCGGCGGGATGCCGACGACCGCCCGCCTCCGCGCGATGGTCGAACACCGGGCCACCGTCATTTGCTGCACCCCGACCTATGCGTTGCATCTCGCGGAAGTGGCGGAAACAGAAAAGATCGATCTGCCCCGCATCGGTGTCCGTGCTGTCGTGGTCGCGGGGGAACCGGGTGGTAGCATCCCCGCGACGCGCGAGCGAATCGCGGCGGTCTGGGGCGCCCGCGTCTACGATCATTACGGACTGACCGAAGTCGGCCCGGTCGCTTTCGAAACCACCGACCGCCCTAACGAAATGCGGATACTCGAATCCGAATTCATCGCGGAAGTGCTCGACCCGAAAACGGATCGACCGAGTGACACCGGCGAACTCGTACTCACCAACTTGGGCCGGGTCGGCTCCCCGCTCATCCGCTATCGCACCGGTGACCTCGTCACTCTCAGCGCGGATCGCCGTATCGTCGGCGGCATCCTGAGCCGGGCCGACGACATGATCCACATTCGTGGCAACAATCTGTACCCCACGGCCATCGAAGCGGTGATCCGCCGATTCCGCGACGTGGTCGAGTTCCGCATCGTCGTCGATCGATCGGAAGCGCTGTCGGATTTGACCATCGAGATCGAACCCGCCGATGCCTCCGATGGCAACCGATTGGTCGGGGAAGTCGGACGCGCGATCCGAGACGAACTGCTGTTTCGGGCCGAGGTGGTGGCCGTGGCACCCGGCAGCTTGCCCCGATTCGAGTTGAAATCCCGGCGGGTGATCCGCGTGAAAAAATCGGTATAACGAGCGTCATCGGCCCCTGCCCCACCCACTTTGGAGATCTCCATGCCGCGCTTGAGTTGCTTCGCACTGCTGCTAGGGTTGCTCGCGCTGGCACCGGCATCCGCCGCCGACTGGATCCATTGGCGCGGCCCGGAACAAACCGGTCAATCCAAAGACACCGCCCTGCCCGACGCGTTCAACCTCGCCGCGGTCGGCAAGGGCAATCTCCTATGGAAACAGCCCTTTGGCGGCCGCTCGGCACCGCTCATCATGGGTGGCAAGATGTTCGTCATCAACGGGGCCGATGCCGCGAAGGTGACCGAAGTCGAACGCATTCAGTGTCTCGAAGCCGACACCGGCAAACTCGTTTGGGAAACGCCGTTCGGCGTCTACCTCACCGACATCACTTCCAGCCGGCTGGGCTGGACTTCGCTGACAGCCGACCCCGCGGCGAATACGATCTTCGCGCAGACGACGGCCGGGGAACTCATCTGCTTGAACGCGAAAGACGGCAAGCTCGTTTGGAAGCGCCAACTCACCGAGGAATTTGGCCGCGTGACGGGTTACGGCGGTCGCATCGCATCGCCGATCTTCGACAGCGGTTTGGTGATCGTGGGCATCGTCAACGGTTCGTGGGGCGATCAAGCGCGCGGGGCCAACCGCTTCCTCGCGGTGGACGGCAAGACCGGCGATGTCGTCTGGTGGTCGTCACCGTCGGAAGAACTGAAACTCGCCTTCAAAGGCACGTATTACTCAAACCCGGTGGTCGCGGTCATCAATGGCCAGCGTTTGTTTATCTCGGGGGCCGCCGACGGGGCCGTGCACGCTCTTAAAGTCAGAACCGGCGAACGCGTCTGGAGCCACGTGTTCGGGGCCAAAGTCGTCAATCCATCGCCGGTGGTCTCAGCCGACGGCAAGGTCTATGTCGCCCACGGCGACGAAAATCCGCAGGGCGGGCCCATCGGACGGGTCGTCTGCTTGGACGCTACGCAGATCAAAGCCAAGCAACCCGCGGTCGTCTGGGATACCTACAAGCGGAAGTACCCGGTCGCGAACAACAACTTCCTTTCGAAGCGTTTCGGCTTGGCCAGCCCGGCGCTCGCCGACGGGATGCTGTTCATGCCGGATGATGGTGGAGAAATGCACGTCTTCGATGCGAAGGATGGCGAACTCCTCTGGCGTTGGAAATACGGCGGGGTCGCCCGCGGGGCTCCGCTTGTCGCCGGCGGCAAACTCTACATTTTCGACGTGGGCGCGAAGCTCGCGATCTTGACGAAGATCACCCGCGCAGCCCCGATGGCGGGCGATATCGTCGAACACACCTTCCGGGCCAAAGGCGGCGCCGGTGCTGTCGAGACCAACGGCACGCCGATCGCGGTGAACGGGAAGCTCTACTTCCAAACCCGCGAAGACACGTATTGCATCGGCGACCCCGCTGCCAAAGTGGCCGAGGCCAAGTACACGCCGCTGGCGGAGGAAACCAAATTCAGCGACAAGGCCGCACCCGCCGCGATCATGCTCTCCCCGGCGGAACTGACGAGTTCACCCGGTCAATCGG
>JAYTBD010000743.1:0-3136 GCA_043737155.1 Fimbriiglobus sp.
GGGGTGGAATCCGAGTCCGAATGGGCACGGCGACGAACCGTGGTTGCTCACCGTGGCGTTCACGACCAGTTCGTCGACCTTCAGTAAATACTCGACTCGGATCCCGCAATCGCCCGGCCAGTATTCCAGAAGATCGGGCCGGTCGATCGACAGGCGAAACTCGCCGACTAGCCGGGCGCCGTCCGAGTTCACCGCCTGATCGACGACCCGCAACGGAGTCTTGGGAGTGAAGCCGTGGATCGCGTGCCGGCCGGTCGATTCGTTCAACGGCAGTTGGTACTCGCGTCCTTCGAAAGTGAATCGACCCCCCTTCAACCGATTGGGGAATGGGAAGAGAATCGGATGGCCGCTGCGGGTAGCGACCGGGTTTTCTTCCCACGTCGGATCGCAATAGAGCAGATCGCCGAGCGAACCATCCGTCCGCGAGACTTGCCAACGCAAGCAATTGAACCCGAACGCCGGCCAAACCTCGGCCCGCGCGCAGCCTTCGCTATTGAAGAGTTCGTAGACGGTGCTGGTCGTATTACCGGCGGTCGCTTCGCGCGTTCGGATTTCGAAGCCCATCGTGTTCCCCGGGTGATTGCGCCATCAACTACTTGTCTTTTTCCTTCTCCTTCTTCTCTTCATCGCCGAGCTTCTTCTTTCCCGTCACATACAGTAGCGCGTCCGCGGCCACGAGGCGCAGGGTCGGGTCGGGTTTCCAATCCTTCGGGGCGTCCGGCGGCTTCACCGGGTCTTTCGAGCCGGCTTTGATCTTCTCCAGTTCCGGGGCGGTCCCGCGCGCTTCCAAGCCGATTTGGGCGAGCGCGGACATCGCCGCAATCACCAACTCCGGTTCGTCGTAGTTGAGCGCTTCGACGATCTGCGGGATCACCGGCGCGGCCTTGGGGCCGAGGGCCGCGCAAGCGTTGATCGCGTGCATCCGCACCATCGGCGAATCGGGGAACTTGATGTACGACGCGATCTTCTTCAGGTAGTCCTTGTCTTTGTCTCTGAGAACGCGGTCGTCGTACATGATGTTCAAGAGGTAGAGCCAGCAGAGGATGCCTTTGTCCTTCTCGATCTTGATGCGGGTCTCGACCGGCTCGAGGTAGAGCTTGATGTCCTTAATGTAATCCTCGGGGTTCTTCGGTTTGGGCGTCCCGACATGAAGCAGGGAATGCACCGCTTCCATCCGCACGCCGGCGCAGACATCCTTGAGCATGATGTTCAGCAAGAACTTCGCGGCGGAATCGCTTGGTTCCCCCTTCTCGCTCCCAGGGGCACCGACTTGCCCGAGCGCCTTGGCGACGGCCAAGCGGGTCTCCCAAGAGATATCCTGCCCGGCCGCGCGGATTTCCGGAATGGCGGCGACCGCCTCCGGCCCGAACGACGTCAGCGAACGGACGCAAAAGAGCCGCACGATGCTCCCGGACGCGGTGTTCAACATGCAGGTTCGCAGGGCGCTGACGGCCGGGGTGATCTGGTCGCGGATGTCGTAGCCCATGTTGCTGATGATCGTGATGGCGACGATTCGCACGCCCGGGTCGGGATCCTTGAAAATGAGGTCGGCGATGGGCCCGATGGAGGGCTTCCGCGCCTCGGGACCGAACTGCGGTAGCGTCCGCAGGGCGAACTCGCGCTGCTGAGGATCGGGCTGGTTGACCGCGTTGAGTTCTCTGATCCACCGCGTCAGATCCTTCCCGTCGACGAACTTCGGGTACTCGATCTTCTTGGGTTCCTTCGGTGGCTCCTCCGGTTTCGGCGGCTCGACTTTCGGGGGCTCCGCGGGCTTGGGCGGTTGAACTTGGGCGATCGGTTCGGCGGGCTTCGGTGGCTCGGCCGATATGGAGATGATCGGCTTCGGCAGGATCGGACAAATCGAGGGAGTCGGAGCCGGCCCGGGTGTCGTAGGCAACTCTTCGATTTTAACAGGGGTTTCGACCTCGGTCGGAACCGTCGGCTCGGTCGCCACCTTCGCAGGAGCGGATGACACCTCGGCCACGGGGGCGCTGGGTTTGCCACACCCGACGGCGAGTGCGGTGATCCCGCCGGCGATCCAGATTCGACGCGATGCGCCCATGTCGCAGCTCCTACACGATGGTCCCATTCATCAGAATACGCGGTCGGCCCCCACCCATGCAACACGTTCGGCGGCGCTTCCGTTGGCCGGGGCTGGCCGGCGCCGGCGCAATCCGTTGACTGAACCGAGTGGAACGGATCGAACTCCAATGGGACGGACGCAAGCGCCGCTACTGGCTGACGCCGGGCGGAGAAGCTTTGGTCGTCATGCTCCACGGCACCGGCGGCTCGGGCTTGCTCGCCATCGAGGAAACGGGCCTCGCCGAGTTCGCGGCGCGCAACCGTTTCGCGGTCGCCTTCCCGGAAGGCTTGGCGGTGAATCCCGACCTGCCGGCCAAATTCCTCAGCAATCCGCAGCGCTGGAACGACGGCAGCACCCGACCCGGCGACCAGCTGCATACCGAATATCACGACGTAGGATTCTTGGAAACGGTGATCCGCGATGCGTCTGCGCGAACCGGTGCGGGCCGCGTGTTCCTGACGGGCTTCTCCAACGGCGCCGGCATGGCCTTCCGCTTCGCGGCCGAGCGCACCGAATTGATCCGGGCCGTTGCCCCCGTCGCCGGGCACTGCTGGATCGATGAGCCCAAACCCTCTCGGGCGATCCCGACGCTCTTCCTCATCGGCGGTGGCGATCCACTGATTCCAATGAGCGATGGGCCGGTGAATTTGCCGTGGTTCACCCAACCGGTACAACGCCCCGGCATCGGCTACAGCCTGAGGAACTGGGCGAAGGGCTTGGGCTACGGACAGAGGCCGGCGTTGATCTCAGACGCGGGCGGCATCCGCGTCGAGGAATACGGCCCCGCGTTCCGCAGTATCACCATCGCCGACCTCGGTCACCATTGGCCCGGCGGCAAAGGTTTGCTGAACCCGCGCATCGGCGGGACGCCGTCGGATTTGCTGAACGCGAACGAGGTCATTTGGGAGTTCTTCCGGGCGAGCGGCACGGCGTAAGCGTGCCGTGTCTGGTATTGCAACACACGGCACGCTCACGCCGTGCCGCTCGCCCGGAAGAACTCCCAAATGACCTCGTTCGCGTTCAGCAAATCCGACGGCGTCCCGCCGATGCGCG
>JAYTBD010000744.1:0-7678 GCA_043737155.1 Fimbriiglobus sp.
CCTGAACGATGGCCGCAGCATCGGCAACCGCTTTTGCATCCTGCCGATGGAGGGTTGGGACGGCACGACCGACGGTTTCCCCACCGATCTCACGGTGCGTCGCTGGCAGCGATTCGGCCAATCGGGGGCGAAGCTGATCTGGGGCGGCGAAGCCGTGGCGGTGCGACCCGACGGACGGGCGAACCCGAATCAATTGATGCTCAACAATCGGACTGCACCGGCCATTCGAGGTCTGCTCGACACCTTGAAACTCGCCCACGGCGGCCCCGATGGCTTGCTCGTCGGATTGCAGCTCACCCACTCGGGCCGCTTCGCCCGGCCGAACGACAAAGGCCGGATGGAACCGAAAATCCTCTACCGCCATCCGGTGCTCGATTCGAAGTTCCACTTGTCAGCCGACCATCCGATTCTCAGTGACAGCGACGTGTCAGCGATCGTCGCCGACTTCGTGACGGCCGGGAAACTCGCGGCCGAACTCGGGTTCGATTTCGTCGATCTCAAACACTGCCACGGCTACCTCGGCCACGAGTTCTTCTCGGCGGTCGACCGCCCCGGCCGCTACGGCGGCAGTTTCGAGAACCGCACGCGCTTCCTGCGCGAGATCGTCGAGGGCCTCCGTGCAACCGCCCCGGAACTCGGGTTGGGGGTCCGCTTCAGCGCCGTCGATTTCGCCCCGTTCCGACCGGGCGAGGGCGGCATCGGAGAAGCATCGCAAACAGGCGCGTACCCGTATGCTTTCGGCGGCGACGGCACCGGCACCGGTATCGATCTCGCGGAGCCGATCCGTCTCGTGAAACTGCTCGAAGAACTCGGCGTTCAACTCGTCTGCACGACGGCGGGCAGTCCGTATTACACGCCGCACCTCCAACGGCCCGCGGTGTTCCCGCCGTCGGACGGCTACCTCAGCCCGGAGGAACCGCTCGTCGGCGTCGCCCGACAGATCGACCTGACGGCGGAGTTGAAGCGGGCCGCGCCGTCGCTGTTCTTCGTCGGCTCGGGGTACACCTACTTGCAGGAATGGCTCCCCCACGTCGGTCAAGCGACCGTGCGGAACGGGTGGGTCGATAGCATCGGTTTGGGCCGGATGGTACTCAGTTACCCGGAACTCCCCGCGGACGTGTTGGCGGGCCGCGGACTGCAAATGAAGCGGCTCTGCCGGACGTTCAGCGATTGCACGACCGCCCCTCGCAACGGGCTGGTCTCCGGGTGCTATCCGCTCGACCAGTTCTACAAACAGCGGCCCGAAGCGAAAATACTGTTGGAGTTGAAGCGGGCTAAAACAACGGCGGATTGATCCGAATCGCGAGGCATTTTGACACCGGCGCACCGCCCGCGCTAACATGCTTGTATGCGGCGCACTCACCCGACGACTCATGCGGCGATTTCGATGACGGACGATCCGGCCATCCCCGACCCGTACGACGGCCCGGCCCGGCTGTTTCCCCTGCCGAACCTCGTGCTGTTTCCGGACGTCGATCAAAACTTGCACATCTTCGAATACCGCTACCGGCAAATGACCGCGGACGCGATCGGGTCGGACGGTCTAATCGCCCTCGTACTGCTCCGGCCCGATTGGGAAGGGGGTTACGACGGTGCGCCCCCGATCGAAGAGGTCGCGTGCTTGGCCCGCATCGTCGAACACATGCGACTGCCCGACGGCCGCTATAACCTCCGCGTCCGTGGTGTGGCCCGATTCGTCGTCGAGGTGGAAGTCCCCGACGACGACAAGCTCTATCGGTTGGCGAAAGGTCGACTGTTGGGTACCGCCCCGGCGGAGAATCTCGAATTGCGGCGGGCGTTGCGAGATGCTGTGCTGGGTCGGTTCGATCCGAACGGTCCCGCGTTCGCCAATCTGTCCGCGCTCTTTTCGAGCGACGCCAATCTCGGCCGGGTGTGCGACCAACTCGGGTACAGCCTGCCGCTGCCGTTGCCGGTGAAGCAGCGTTTGCTCGGGGAAGCAAGTGTCGCGGTGCGGGTGAAAGTATTGAAAGAGGCTCTCCGACCGCCGGATCGCCTATTTCCGCCACCGTTCAGTTCGAATTGAAGCCGAATTCTCACTTCGGGTCTGAAAGGTCTTTTCCGCCAGCTCGGATCGGAGATGTTTCGGCCGAAACCGGGGGCTTTTTAGCCTCGGAATTATCCTCCAGTTCCATTTCCCGCGGCGGATTCCGACCCGTCTCCGTTACCCTAGGAGTATGACCACCGACGCACGTGAATTGCTGCTCGAAGCGCGGACTGGTGACGGGGCGACCCTCGGCCGATTGCTGGAGCAGTATCGCAATTACCTCCGCGTGTTGGCCCGGATCGAAATCGGTCGGAAGTTGCAAGGGAAGGTGGACGCGTCCGATCTCGTGCAGGAAGTCTTCCTCGACGCCCACCGCTATTTTCCGACGTTCCGCGGCAATGCCGAGCCGCAGTTCGTCCAATGGCTCCGCGAGATTCTCGCGGGGACGCTGGCAAACCAAGTCCGAAAATACTTCGGTACCCAAGCCCGTGACCCCCGATTGGAGCGCTCCCTCGTCACCGATCTCGATCGTTCGTCCGTAGCCTTGGCCGGGATCGCCATCGATCCGCATTCGTCCCCGAGCGAGCGGGTGATGCGCGACGAGCAGAGTTTGCAAGTCGCGGAGGCGCTGAGCCGGTTGCCGCCGGACTATCAGACGGTCATCGTGCTGCGGCATTTGGAAGGGCTGACCTTCCCGCAAATTTCCGCACGGATGGAACGCTCGGTCGACAGCGTCGAGAAACTCTGGCTCCGCGGCCTCACGCAGTTGCGAAAAACATTCGGGGGGGCTTTGTGAAAACGACGCCGCCCGATCTCCACGACGATCCCCGCTTGCTGATCGTGGCCCGCGAATATTTGACGGCGTTGGAAGCGGGCCGTTCGCCCGATCGGGACAGGTACCGGACGCAACACCCCGACCTCGCCGAGGTTTTGGACGATTGCTTGGATGGAATCGAACTGGCGCACGGGGTGGGACGCGTGTACCGCGCGCCCGTACAGGAAACGCTCGGCGAGCCACTGGGGGATTTCCGTATCGTCCGCGAGATCGGCCGCGGGGGCATGGGCGTGGTCTACGAAGCGCATCAATTATCCCTCGGTCGCCGGGTCGCGCTGAAGGTGCTCCCCTTCGCCGCGGGGTTGGATTCGAAGCAACTGCAACGCTTCAAAACCGAGGCCCATGCCGCGGCCCAGTTGCACCACACGAACATCGTCCCCGTATACGCCGTCGGTTGCGAGCGCGGAGTCCATTTCTACGCGATGCAACTGATCGACGGGCAACCGCTCGATGCGATTATCCGCGAGCGCCGAGGCGACTCGGGGGATCCGCACGGGGAAACGACCTTCAACTTAAAGAGGGGATCGACCCTCGAGATTGTTCCCTCAGGGGCGGCGACCACTCGAACGGCCTCGACCCGGGAGACACACCGCGTGACCGCGCGGTTGGCGGAGCAGGTGGCCATGGCGCTCGAGTACGCCCACGACCACGGCGTGGTCCACCGCGACATCAAGCCCGCGAATTTGCTGCTCGACGGCAAAGGGGTTATTTGGGTCACCGACTTCGGCTTGGCGCACGTCTCGGCCGACTTGGGGCAGACCCGCACCGGGGATATCTTCGGCACCCTGCGCTATATGAGCCCCGAACAAGCCGCGGGGAATCGGTTGCTGATCGACCACCGCACCGATGTCTACTCGCTCGGCGCCACCCTGTACGAACTGCTGGCATTGCAGCCGATCTTCCCCGGTTCGGACCGCCACGGCGTGCTCCACGCCTTGCTCCACGACGAGCCGAAGTCGCTGAAGTCGCACGATCGGTCGATCCCCGCCGAGTTGGAAACGATCGTGTTGAAGGCGGTGTCGAAAGCGCCGACGGACCGGTACGCGAGCGCGGGTGAGATGGCCGCGGACTTGTGCCGTTTCCTCGAAGATCGACCCATCGCCGCGCGGCGACCGTCGTGGATCGACCGCGCGCGGAAGTGGATCCGCCGGCACCCCGCGTACTTCCGCGCGGCCATCGTTTTCTTGGTGTTCAGCGTGATCGTTCTCGGGATCACCACATTGGCGGTGGCGCGCGAGCAATCCCTGACGAAGCGAGCGCTCGTGAGTGAGAAGCAACGCGCGGAGGAAGCGGAGCAGCGGTTCCAACTCGCGCGGCGCTCGGCCGATGAAATGATTCGCATCGCCAACGAAGAACTCGGCGACACTCCTCAGATGCAGGCGGTCCGCAAGCGATTGCTCGAAACGGCCCTCGTCTTTTATCAGGAGTTCATGGAGCAGCGCCGCGACGACCCGTCGGCCCGGGCGGAACTGGAGCAAACGCGGACCCGGGTGAAAGCCATCCTCTCCGACCTCGCCGTGATCCAAGGGGCGTGGAAGCACATGCTGCTGGACAACCCCGAGGTGCAGGAGGAGTTGAAACTGGACGCCCCCCAGCGCGGTCGGGTGCGGGAGATCGTCCGGGAGATCGAAGACAAAGGCGATCTTTTGAAGATGGACCGCGACCAACGCGACGGGGCGATGATCGAAGACATGCGCCGGCACGAACTCGAGATCGCCGCCTTGTTGAACGGGACGCAGCGGGCGCGATTCGCCCAACTCGCTCTCCAGAGCCGGGGGATTCTGGCCTTCCGCGAGACCGCCGTGATCGAACGGTTAAAGCTCACGGTCGATCAGCGCGAACGCCTGCGGCTTCTAGAAAATGAACCCCCCTCCCACGAGCCACCTCGCGGTGGACCGGGCGGGGAAGGTGGTCGGCCGGGTGGATTCGCCGGTGGACCCCGCCCCGGACCGCCCCCGAATCCGCCGATCGATAAAGCGTTGCTGTTACTCACACCGGGTCAGGTCAAACTCTGGAACGAATTGATCGGCCCCAAGTTCCACGGGTTTCGCGGCGGACCGCGACCCCAAGGCCCCGGCAATTTCCGGGGGCCCGGCCGTTGATGTTTGCCCACTCTTTTTCGGAGGTCTTTGCCATGCGTCTGCGTTCGAAATTGCTCCTCACCGCCGGCCTCCTCGCCTTTACCGGCGCGGCCTATGCCCAGCGGCCCGAGAAACCCGCCGACAAACCGAAGCCGTCCCCCGAGGCGGAACTGGTCGTCAAGATGATGGCCCTCGACAAAGACAAGGACGGCTTATTGACCAAAGACGAAGTCATCGACGAACGCTTGCTCAAGCTGTTCGAGCGAGCAGACAAGAACAAGGATGACAAGGTCACCAAGGACGAGCTCATCGCGCTGTTGGTCGGCGAACGTCCCGGTGGTGATCGTCCCGGTGGTGATCGCCCCGGTCCCGGTGGTCCCGGCGGTGATCGCCCCCGTCCGCCGATGCCGGGCCAAGTGATGCCAGACTTCTTGGCGAATCAGTTGAAGCTAACCACCGACCAGAAAAAGAAGTTCGCCGAGTTGCAGAAGGAACTCGACGAGAAGCTCGAAAAGATTTTGACCGACGATCAGAAGAAGATGCTGAAGGAGATGAAGGAGCGTGGGCCGATGGGCGGACCCGGTCGGCCGGGCGAAGGACGGCCGGGCGGCGAAGGTGGCCGTCCGGGTCAGCCCGGTCGGCCGGGCGAAGGTCGGCCAGGCGGAGAAGGTGGTCGTCCGGGTGGAGAAGGCGAACGCAAGCCCGGCGGCAATTGAGTTGGACAGGATGAACAGGATTCGCGGGATAGGGAGAGGGTAGCTGCTGTCTTCCCCCATCCTGCAAATCCTGTTCATCCTGTCTAAGTTTCGCCGGCTAGAACCGCCTCGGATAAGCTATCCGAGGCGGATCATTTTACTTTCAATACCGGCTGATCGGGGTGGGCCGGGTTCGGCATAAGGCGTTTGTTCGTGCAGTCGGCCATCAAGTCGGTCGATTCCAAAAACGTCTGTCCCAAAAGCACTTCGTCGCCGAGTACCAATGCCTCTTCCAGTGTGTCTCGCCCCAGGACTTCGAAAATAATTCCTTGCGTAACTCCGACCTCTTCGCTGCGGCCATCCGCATATTGTGCGACTCGGGTCCCCCTCAGGCCGACGCCCAATTTCGCCAAGACATGCGATGGGATCACAGAGCGGACGGCACCCGTATCGACGAGCGCATCGGCTTCGTAGGTTCGGATTTTCTTCTTCGCCAGCTTTTTCTGCTGGTGGAGCGCCGCATCGGTCGCATTGGTCAACAGAACCTTCACACGGATTTCGCCCATGTCATCACCTCAACGGATATTTCACACCGCTAGAACTGCTTCAAGAACCGCAGATCGTTCTGCCAAAAGAGCCGGATATCGTCGATGGCGTGCTTGAGCATCAGCATCCGCTGCGGCCCCATGCCGAAGGCGAATCCGGTCACTTTGTCCGGGTCATAGCCTCCGTTACGCATCACGGTCGGGTGAACCATCCCCGCCCCGAGAATCTCCAACCAGCCGGTGCCCTTCGTCAGCCGATCGCGGTTCGGATCTTCCTTCGGCCAGTCGATGTCGACTTCGATACTCGGCTCCGTGAAGGGGAAATAGCTGCTGCGAATACGCACCTGCCGGTCGGGCCCGAACATCCGCCGGGCGAAGGCGGTGAGTGTTCCTTTCAAATCCGCCATCGTCACGCCGTCGCCGATGACCACGCCTTCGACCTGCAAGAATTGGATTTCCGAACGCGTGCTGATCGCCTCGTTGCGATAGCACATCCCCGGCAGGATCGCGCGGAGCGGTCCCGGGGCCATCGCCCGCATGAGATGAATCTGCCCCGGCGACGTGTGCGTGCGCAGGATCTGACCGGGGACCGTGGTGAAAAAAGTATCCCACATGTCGCGCGCCGGGTGGTGCGGCGGCATGTTCAGCAGTTCGAAGTTGAGCTCGTCGGTCTCGACTTCCCGGCTGCGGTAAATCTGGAACCCGAGGTCGGCGAAGATCGCGTAGATATCGCGGAGGATTTGCGTGGCGGGATGCAAGCGACCGGGATTGCGCGGGCGCCCCGGCAGCGTCACGTCGAGGGGATTGGCGGTGAGACCCGCTTGCAACGAAGCTTCTTGCGCGACCGCCAGGGCCGCTGCGTAGGCGGTTTCGAGCGACACCTTCACACGGTTGGCGTCTTGACCATACCCCTTGCGCTCGGCCGGGGGTATGTCTTTGATCTTGCCGAGTGCGGCTCGCATGGAGCCGCTATCGCCGAAGTATTTGGTGTGCCAGAGTCGCAATCCCGGCTCGTCGGCGCAGGCCTGCAGCTCCGTCAAGCCTTGAGTCTCGAGTGCGATGAGGGCGTCCGTCGCGTTCGATTCGGCCATCGCTACCTCTCCCGTTCGTTCCCTCCGTTGTATGGATAGGGCACCATTGCACAGCGGTCTCAGTCGGGCTGACAAGAAGCCGTCAGTCGATCCGCACCTTCGCGCCGAAGTTGCGCTCTTGCTTGCCGATGAAGTACGTCGAACAGGCCGCGTCGATCAAATCGGGGCTGAAGTTGACGCGCTCCATGTTGTACTTCGCGATCGACTGCATCTGGTCGAGGATGTCGCGCGGTTGGCACATCCGGAACGGCCGGGCGTCGGGCCGGTACCACTTTTCGATGAGGTAATCGATGCCGCTCGGGTCCAAATCCACGCGCTTGCCTTTGCACACGAGTTCCCAAATTTGGCGGTACTGCTCCTCGGTCGGGTCGCGGATTTCGATCTTGAACTTGATCCGCCGGAGAAACGCTTCGTCCGCCAATTGGG
>JAYTBD010000745.1:0-3130 GCA_043737155.1 Fimbriiglobus sp.
CGGGCGGACGGGGTAGGGGCGTCGGCGTCGGCCCACCAGACTTCCGCGGCCGCAAAACACTACCGGCACGCCCCCAGTCCGATCCAGCGGACCCTCGACTCCCTCATTCGGGTGCTGACCGCGGCCACTCTGGGACTGTGCGGCGTCTATGTCGTCCTGTACTTCGTGCGGGACTTGCCGACGACAGACCTCGTACAGATGGTAGCCGCGACCGTCACATCCATTGTGCCCCAAGGGTTGGTCCTGATGACCACATTGGCCTTGACCCTCGGTGCGGTACGCCTGTCGTCTCGGGGGGCGGTGGTGCAACGGCTCGCCGCAGTCGAGGGGATGGCGTCCATCGACGTCCTCTGCACCGACAAAACAGGGACGATCACCACAAGCAACCTCACGGTGGATCGCGTAGACGTACTCGCGGGCGACGAGGCCGGGGTAAAGGCGATGCTCCGGTTGTTCGCCTGGGCGACGGTGGATCAGGGCAATCGGACTGTCCAGGCCCTAAGAAAGACCTTCACGAAACCCGACGAACCATTCTCACTGATCGGCCAAGTGCCGTTCAAGTCCCAGAGCCGGTATAGCGCGGTGCGGGTTCAGACCGCCGGCGGCGAACACGTCCTCGTTCTCGGCAGCCCGGACGCCCTTTTGGCCAAGTTCGCCGGAGAGTCGGCCGGACTTGTCGAGCTTCGGTTCCGGGAATTGCTGCCGTCCGGACTTCGACTACTCGCGTTCGCGGTTGGGGCTCACTCCCCTGAAGCCGCGGATGGGCCACTCACGGCAAAGTGGGGAGGCGGCGTGTTGACGGATGAACTCCTCCTCCGCCCCCTGGCCCTTGTCGCCCTGAGGGACGAACTCCGGCCCGGTGTCGATCGCGTTCTCGAAGCCCTCGCCGCCCAAGGCGTCGGCATCAAACTGTTGTCCGGCGACCATCCTGACACCGTTCGGGCCACCGTCTCGCGTCTGAAACTCCCGCTCGCCCGTGAGCCGGTCCGCACTGGGGCCGACCTCGAAGCCTCCTCCGACCGGGCTGGCCTCATCGCCCAGACCTCCGTGTTCGGGCGGGTGAGTCCGCGACAGAAACTCGACATCATCACGGCCCTCCAGGCACGGGGGCGGCGGGTGGCGATGCTCGGGGACGGCATCAACGACATCCTGTCGATCAAGACGGCCGACCTCGGTGTCGCCATGGGGGCGGGCAGTCCCGCCGCCAAGTCTGTCGCCGGGCTCGTGCTGGAGACGAACAGTTTCGACCTGCTCCCGGACGCGCTGGCCGAAGGGCGGACGGTATTGCACAACGTCCGTCGCGCGGCGAAGCTGTTCCTCCTGAAGAACGTCTACACCCTGCTGCTGATCGTCGTCCAAGTCGGATTGCTCGGGGAAGCATTCCCGTACCTTCCGCAGCAGGTGACGCTGCTCAACTTCCTGACGATCGGCGGGCCGGCCGTCCTCATCGTGCTGTCGAAGGTTGCACCCGGGACTGCGGTGCGGGCGGCCTTCCTCCCCGAGGTCGGCCGGTTCGTACTCGGGATGGGCCTGCCGCTCGGCGGTTGCGGGCTGGCAATGTGGCACCTCGGCGACGGAGTGGAGGAGCGGAGGACACTCCTGCTCTCCACACTGGTCATGACCGGGTTGGGGAATGCGGTACACGTCGGCGAAGCCGACCGGCGGATGCTAGGGTGGGCGGGGCTGGCAGGGCTGTTGTACCTGGCGGCGATGTACGTCGGGCCGGCGGCTTACTTCTTCGCCCTGACACCGCTTGCCCCCGAGCAGTGGGCGGCGGTCGTTCTCGCGGCGTTCGTCGGGTTCTCCACCGGATGGTTAGTGACTCGCCGCAATTCGAAAATCGACCACCAGCGGTAGGTGGTCCGATGCACGCTTGGCCAACGGGGTCCGAACCACTCTCACCTCCGCCACACGCACCCCGTTCCGGTGGAATGCCTTATCCAGGGAAAGTATCGCCATGAATGCTGGGAACGACCGGAACTGCGACGCCGGCCGGGTCGCCTCCTCGAACCCGTATTCGGCCAGAGCCGCCCGAGCGAGTTTGTTCTGCCAATCGTTGAAGTCGCCGACGATCAACGTCGGCAGCCCCGCCGCCTTACGGAATTGGTGGTGCGACAAAAGCGTCTCGACCTGCCAGTGCCGCTCCCGGTCCCGGAGACCGAGGTGCCAGTTGGCCAAGTGCAAAGGGCCGTCCGGTGTGTCGAGGATGACGAGTTGTGCCCCCCGCGGCTTCCAACCCCCCCACCGCAAGCAGAGGTGATACGAGTCCACGACGGGCCAGCGGGAAAGGATCAGGTTCCCGTACCCGCCTTCCCGGTAATGGACGTTCATTTGAAAAACGTTGGCGGTCGAGCCGAAGCGGGCGGCGAGAATCTGCGGCTGGTCGTCTTTGTGCGTCCGGCGCGCGTGATGGGTGACCTCTTGCAGACAGATCACGTCCGGGTTTTCGTGCTCGATCACCCGAGCGATGCGATCCAGATCGTACCTCCGATCCCTCCCCCCGATCCCTTTGTGAATGTTGTAACTGAGCAGCCGCATCGTCGGTACCGTGTAGGAAGCCGGCGGACCGCCTGCTGCTCTGAGTATTATCCTACGTCCGATAGGGAAAGCCGTCTTTGGCCGATCGGATGTGAGTTGGCGATCGCCATTTGTGACTGGGGTGCGGTCGGCCAGCCGATGTTCTCGCCCAAGATTCCGTCTGTCAGGTTGAAGGGAGTCCGGCCTGGCGGGCCTTCCCCTGAGCCGCGTCGATGAACGTCGCGGCCTGGACGATCGTCGGGTTGTTAGCGAGAGCGAGCAGTTCTAGCCCGGATATTTCACCAGTCCTGATCGGAGTGGAATGGCGAAGTGGCTGAAGGTTTGGTACGGGAAGGAGTTACCACACAACTTCCATTCCTCGCCGACAACCACCGCGATGACACACCGTACCACACCGGCCGTCTCGTTCCAGTGTCCGCCGCCAGGAACTCGTCGCCGAGTTTTCGGCCGCGCACATTACAGATCGGCCTCACGGCATCTTTGAACGCGGCCATCGACGATCCCCGCTCGCCCGAACGCATCGTCCACCCGCAGCGGACGCTCCTCGCCCAACGCGTCCTCGGGCTCGCCGCCGGCTACGAGGATCTCAACG
>JAYTBD010000746.1:0-3129 GCA_043737155.1 Fimbriiglobus sp.
AAGATAATGGACAAGTTCGCCGTGATCCGCTCGCTTTCGGGCAGCAGCGGGGACCACGATGCGTACCAATGCATGACCGGCCGCAAGAAGGAACCGGCCAAGGCCGGGTTTTGGCCCCACCTCGGGGCGTGGGTGTCGAAGCTGCAAGGCACCGCCGACCCCGCCATTCCCGCGAACGTCAGTCTAATGTACCCGACCGGCGAAGCGCGCTGGGGCCAACCCGGCGACGGCGGTTTCCTCGGCTTGCCCCACGCGCCGTTCCAACTCGTCAGCGGCAATGCCAACGGCATGAAGTCGGACAATCTCACCCTCAAGGGCGTGACTCTGGAGCAGTTGAACGACCGAGTCGCGCTCAAGCACGGCTTCGACTCCGTCCAACGCGCTTTGGATAACGCCGGGCTGATGGAAGGGATGGATTCGTACACGCGCCAAGCGATGGACATCCTGACCTCGACCAAGTTGAAGGATGCCCTCGACCTGTCGAAGGAGCCGAAAGAAGTCCTCGAGCGCTACGGCGTCGACGATCCGGTCTTCGAGCGCGACGGCGCTCCGCGGATGGTGCGGAACTTCTGCGTCGCCCGGCGGCTCGTCGAAGCCGGTGCCCGCGTCGTGACCATGAACTTCAGCCGCTGGGACTGGCACGGATCGGACGGTAAGAACTTCGTCCAAGCGCGCAAAGACTTCCCACTGCTCGACCGGGCGCTGAGTTCGCTCATCGGCGACCTGCACGACCGCGGGCTGGACAAGACCGTGTCCGTCGTCTGCTGGGGCGAGTTCGGCCGGACGCCGCGGATCAACAAAGACGCGAGCCGCGACCACTGGCCGCAGGTGAGTTGTGCCCTGCTCGCCGGCGGCGGAATGAAGACCGGCCAAGCCATCGGCGCCACCAACCGCTTGGCGGAGCACGCCGTCTCCCGCCCGGTGACGCACCAAGAAATCTTCGCCACGCTCTACACGAACCTCGGGTTGAACCCGAGCGCGGACCGCGCCCTCGATACCAATGGCCGGCCGCATTATCTGGTGGAAGACGGCGTTCAAGCGATCAAGGAATTGGCTTGAAGCCGCCCCGCCGACGTACAATGTCGCTTCGGCCAATCGGGGGCTCGGCGATGACCAGCGATTCGGATCGGCTCCTCGTCCAGCAAATCCGCTCCGGGGGCGACGCTTCGGACAACGCGTGGGAAGAGCTCGTCGCCCGCTACGAGGGCCGGTTGCGAGCGTACGTCCGCCGACGGCTCCGCGACCATTCCACCACCGACGACACGGTCCAAGAGACGTTCATCGGCTTCCTGAACAGCTTGACCAACTACGACGACAAACGCGACTTGCAGACGTGGCTGTTCACCATCGCCAGCCACAAGGTGACCGACTACCTGCGCAAGGTCGGCCGCCGACCGCACGCCACCGGCAGCGAAGCCGACGAGGAGCAACTCGGTCGGGCGCCCGATACCGATCAGCGACCGGCCAGCAGCATCGCCCGCAGCCAAGAGCGCCAAGGCCTCGAAACCGTGGCTATCGTCCGCGCCTTATCGGAGCTGCTGCGCGGTTTCGAACAGAAGGGGGACTTCGCGCGGATCCAAGTTCTGGAACTGCTCTTCGTGAAGGGCTGGCCCAACTGGCAGGTCGCGGAGTTTTTGAAAGTCTCCGAACAGCAAGTGGCGAACTACCGCTTCGCCGCCGTGAAACGCTTGACCGAAGGGATGCGCGCGGTGGGTCTTCCGGGGGATGTGTTCCCCGAGCTGGTCGAAGGGTGAGGTGTCAGAGAGTCCAATCTTCGGTAACGACGCCGGGGATGCGGGCGAAGTCACGCCGATTGCAGGTCACGACGGTGGCGTTTCGTTCCAGCGCGATGGCGCCGATTTTCAGATCGTTACCACCGACGTTGAGTTTTGCTTTCTTCAATAACTCGTATCGTCCGATGGCCATCGCGTCGAAAGAAACGATCGGCCATCGGCGAAGTTCCTGCATCACTTCGGTGAGGCGGTCGTATGCCGCACTCATCTGCGCCGGCGATTTCGCACGGCGCAGAACCGCTTGCCAACCGTCCCACGTTTCCTCGACGGAGATGATCGACAAGAAGAGATGGGACGAAATGTTACGCACCACTCTCGCGAGAACCGCCTGGTGATCTTGCAAATAGTGGGAGAACGTATCGGTATCGAAAAGGTAGTCACTCACGACGGATCGACGTCCCATGGATCGGGTTTATTTCTCGAGGCTTCACGGGCATCCCGGATCCCTTCGACCCACATCCGCGTGATCTCGTCGTCCGGCCAAATCGGTTTCGTCGGAACACGCCGCCCCAGCGACAGCGTCACAAGCTCCGCCCCCGCGGCCACGCGCGCTTCCAGCAATAGGCGCAAGCCGTCGAGGGCCGCGGCGCGCGTAGGGCCTTCTGCGGTGGAACACATCGGTTCCCCGCACGACGCTTGAAACCCGCCCGCGGCATTCGGTTCGATCAGGACCGCGATTTCCATGGCGACTCCCCGGACGAAGACTCATTGCATCATACCCGCCGCCTTCAAAAACTCCATCGACCGCCGGGCCGTCTCGACGGCGTTATGGCTGTGCCGGCTGAGTTCCACGTACACCCCATTTCGATACCCGGCGCGGCGCAGGCCGGCGAACACATCGGCGAAGTCGACGCTCCCTTTGCCGAACATCAAGTGGTTGTGGACGCCCGGCTTCATGTCCTCGATGTGGACATTCCAAAGCCAATCCTTCCACTTCACCAACTGCTCCGACACGGGCACTTCCCCTTGGCAGACGAGGTGGCCGATGTCGATGGTCAGCCCGAAGTTGGCCCGGTTCACCCGGCCGTGCAACTCGGCGAACTTGTCCATGGTATCGATGAACATGCCCGGTTCGGGTTCGAACGCGAGCTTCACGCCGCGATGCGCCGCGAAGTCGGCGAGGCGGACGCAACCGTGGACGAGGCGGTCCATGACGATGTTCGGCGCCGCGTCATCTGTGGGCGTCCCGCTCCAAAAACTGACGCAATCGGCGCCCAGCGTCCGGGCCAACTCGACGCAATCTTGGCTGAGGAACTCGAATCGGTAGTCGCGGTCCTCGGGCATTTTGGACACGAGCGTCGGCTGGTGCTTGAAGTTCGCGTTCAGCAGAAACCGC
>JAYTBD010000747.1:0-3125 GCA_043737155.1 Fimbriiglobus sp.
CCCTGGTAGGGAATGCCGGGTCGCCTCGAATTCGGCAGATGCACTCCGGCTTCCGGTTCGCAGGGCACCCACAAGGGGTGCCCCTACGGTTGAAGCAGATGCACTCCGGCTTCCGGTTCGCAGGGCACCCACAAGGGGTGCCCCTACGGTTGATGGGTTGTGTGGCGATTTTCCGCAGCCGGTCTAGTAGGTCACGCTGGGCGTGACGACGTCCCGAGATCAAAGGCAAATCGATCCCGGCAGGTGGCGTCACGCGGAGCGTGACCTACGGGACCGTCCCACTTTGCATGTCTCGCGGCCCGCCGTCGAAGCTTGTGCGCGGAGTCACCCCCTCTCCGCTTCGGAGAGGGGGCCGCGGGGTGAGGTCTGGCGCTGGAATTTTAAGCGGCCTTCCTCTTCGCGCGGGAGACCTCACCCCCTAGCCCCCTCTCCGAAACGGAGAGGGGGGACCGGATCACGAACACCGCGCGACCTACGCAAACGTCCCCGCAAGACCCGCTTCGCGATCCACAGACTCGGCTTCTCGACGCCGATGTGCAACAGGTACGCTACCCCCAAAAATACGATCATCGTTCCAAAGATGGCGACGTACGCCGGGCAGCCTACTCCCATCAACACCGTGAGCAGAACATACCCCGAGACCCCGTGGACGACGTACAGCGGGTAACTGATCTCGGCGAGAAGGTTCAAACAGCGCGAGTACGGAATGCGATTCTGAAATGCGTAAGCCAGCGCGAAGATCGCCAGCGCCAACCCGTAGCTCGCGAAGAAATACCGCGGGGCCATGCCGACCAACAATTGCACTTGCCCGAAATTGATGATCGAACATCCCGCGAGCACGGCGCCAATGGCGAGAGCTTTCCCCGGCGACCAATGCCGGTGCTGGAGGTTATAGAAACACGTGCCGAGAAACAGGAACGGAAGAAACGGGGCCGCGATCGCCAGCACCGTCACGGCGCGATTCGCGGGTCGGGCGAAGTCGGCCGTACAGCAGAAGAGCATCAGCGCGATCATCGGAATCAGAATCGCCAAACTCGAACGCAAGCTCGCGACGGTGCAGATCGCCGCGCAGAGCAGGTAGAACTTCAACTCCACCTCGAGCGTCCAGACGATGCCGTCGATGCCGTCCCCTTTGAACCAATCCCGGCAGAGCGAAGCGTTTTCGAAATACGTGTTCCACGTCACCTTGAAGGGCAGGTCGTGCGTCGCCGCATAGAGCGCCACGATCCCGCACGTCAGCCCGAGCCCCACGGCATAGGTCGGATACAAACGAAACGCCCGCTGGACCAAGAACCGCCACGGGCCGAGGCGGTCGAGGGAAAACGGGATGACGAACCCGCTGATGAGGAAGAAGATGCCGACGCCGAGCGGCCCGCCGGTGATCCCGATGGGATCGAGCAGCCGGGTGAGCCCGAAGTGGGGCAACTCGGGGACTTCGGCGAGCGGTCGGACTCCGGCGAAGGCGGCGACGGGGGCATTGGCGATCCAGAAGCCCACGGCCAAGTGCCGGTACATCACGATCAGCGCGGCCACGCCGCGGAGCAATTGCGCAAACCAGATCCGATCGCGCATCCCGGTGCCCTTCGACGAACGTGTCCCAGCTTCTAGCATAACCGTTCCCCGATTCCCACCGGAGCTTCGCCATGACCCTTCCCTATCGCCAGCTTTACATCGACGGCAAGTGGTGCGATGCCGCGTCCGGGAAGAAGCACGCCGTGGTGAACCCGGCCACCGAGGAAGCCTTCGCCGAAGTCGCCTTCGGCAACCGCGACGACTGCCGACGGGCCATCGAAGCCGCGTCGAAGGCGATGCCCGCGTGGATGAAACTGACGGCGTGGGACCGGGCCAAGATTTTGAAGAAGACGGCGGAGCTGATCCGCGAGCGCGCCGATAAGTTCGCCCGCGACATGACCATGGAACAGGGCAAGCCGGTCGCCGAAGCGAAGATGGAAGTGATGCAATCGGCCGACACGTTCGAGTGGTTCGCCGAGGAAGCGAAGCGATCCTATGGTCAGGTGATCCCGAACAGCGTGCCGGGCAAACGGCACCTCACCATCAAGCACCCCGTCGGCGTCGTCGGCACCATCGGGCCGTGGAACTTCCCGATGAGCCTTCAGTGTCGGAAGATCGCTCCGGCTTTGGCGGTCGGATGTACGGTGGTCGCCAAGCCCGCGAGCCAGACGCCGCTCTCGGTGGTCAACATCTTCGATTGCCTCATCGACGCGGGCCTCCCGGCGGGCGTGGCGAATCTGATCATCGGCCCATCGAGTGAGATCGGCGACGAGATTATGACCAACGACCTCGTGAAGAAGGTCAGCTTCACCGGATCCACGGAAGTCGGCAAACACCTGATGCGGCAAGCGGCGGGGCAGATCAAACGCCTCAGCCTCGAACTCGGCGGGCACGCACCGTTCATCGTCTTCCCGGACGCCGACCCGGAAGTCGTGGCCAAAGCCGCGGTGATGGGCAAGTTCCGCAACAACGGGCAGGTCTGCATTTCGCCGAGCCGATTTTTCGTGCACGCGGACATCCGCAAGAAATTCACCGAAGTGGCGGTGGCCGAAGCGAAGAATCTGAAGCTCGGCAACGGGCTGGACGAGGGCACTCAGATCGGTCCGATGTTCGAAAAGAAAGCGATGGAGAACACGCAGGGATTGATCGCCGACGCAACCGGTAAAGGGGCCAAGCTACTCTCCGGCGGTAAGCGTTCCACGCAGTTCGCCAAAGGATATTTCTTCGAGCCGACGATCCTCGGGGACTTGAGCGCCGATGCCCGCGTGCTGACCGAAGAGCCCTTCGCCCCGGTGATGCCGATTCTCGATTTCACCAAGCTCGACGACGTGATCGCGGCGGCGAACAGCACCCAGTACGGCCTCGCGGCGTACGTCTTCACCAACGACATCACGGTGGCCTTCAAGATGGCCGAAGGGTTGGAAGCGGGGATGATCGGCATCAACGACCCAGTGCCGGTCGGAGTGCAGTGCCCCTTCGGCGGCATGAAGCAATCGGGCCTCGGCCGGGAGTTGTCGCACGAGGGTCTGGAAGCGTACTTGGAGACGAAGCACATCAGCTTCAAACTGCGGGATTGAATGAGCCGTCCGGTCGAGTTGCGTTTAAAAAGTTGC
>JAYTBD010000748.1:0-7657 GCA_043737155.1 Fimbriiglobus sp.
TTGGGAAGGCGGTTGGAATCCGAGTTTGCGGTCGTGGGTTTGCGGCGGCGGCGGGGCGAACATCTGGTGCAGCACGCCCGCAATTTGCTTGATCTGTCCATCGTGGAGGGCGACGGTTTCGGCGAGTTCCTTGACGATGGTGAGGATTTCCCCCGGAGTCGCGAGGAGGCGCCGGAGGCGGACGAACGACCGGATGATTTCGATGTTGACCTGCGTTGCCATCGGAGATCGAAGCACGGACGAGAGCATGGCGACACCGTGTTCGGTGAAGACCCATGGGTAAGAACGTCTTCCGCCGCGTCCATCACTTCCATCGTCTTTTGAGGTCACAATTTGTGACCTCAAAGTCGCAAACTCTTCAAAGGTAAGCTGATACGCAAAATCCGAGGGGAACCGATCGGCGTTTCGAGTGACTTGTTGAATGAGTTGTTTGGTGGGGATCCCGTACAACTCGGCCAAATCGGAATCGAGTATCACCCGTTGACCACGGATCAGATGGATACGGGACTCGATGACGAGTGGAGTAATTGCAGTCGTTACTTTCTTCGCCTTAGCCATTCGTCGCACTCCAAGAGCACAACTTGAAGTCGCAAATTGCGACCTCAAGATTACAAAACCAACGACGGATGAGACTTGCGGTAGCGTTTGATATCACAATTTGTGATATCAAACGCTACTTGTTCAAGAACTCATCCAAGTTCATCAACTGGTTGCACAGCATCGTCCACGCGGCGAAAGTGGCGGGGTCGAGAGTCTCGTTCACCTTGGTGTCGCCGACGGCGAGCAGCTTCTTCGCTTCCAGCGGCTTCGACTTGTATCCCGCCATCAGCGACGCGAGCGATTCCTTGACGATGGCCACTTCCTCGTCGCGGAGCGGGCGGGATAGCAATCGCTTCGCGATGAAGTCGATCCGGGCCTCGTCGCTGGACGACGAGCCGATCGCTTTCTCCGCCAGCACCCGCGCCGCTTCGACGAACTGGATGTCGTTGAGCGTCACGAGCGCTTGCAGCGGGGTATTGGTGCGCTCGCGCTTGACGGTGCAGGTTTCGCGGTTGGGGGCGTTGAAGATTTCCATCGACGCCGGCGGGGCGGCCCGCTTCCAGAAGGTGTACATGCTGCGGCGATACAGATTCTCGCCGGTGTCTCGCTTATAGTCGCGGGTGTCGCTGCCGGGCATGGCGACCGCTTCCCAAACGCCGTCGGGCTGATACGGCTTCACGCTCGGCCCACCGATCTTGGGCACCATGATTCCGCTCGCGGCCAAGGCGCCGTCGCGGATCATTTCGCCGTCCATCCGGTAGCGCGGCCCACGGGATAGGAATCGGTTGAACGGATCCTTCTCCAACTTCTCCTTGGTCGTGGTCGCCGCTTGACGGTAAGTCGCGCTCAAGAAGATCGTGCGGAAGAACTCTTTCACGTCCCAAGTCGATTGGAACTCGAGGGCCAGCCAATCGAGCAGTTCCGGATGGCTGGGCGAATCGCCGGTGACGCCGAAGTCGCCGCTCGACTTGACCAGCCCGTTGCCGAAGACTTCTTGCCAGAAGCGGTTGACGTTCACCCGGCTCGTCAACGGGTGATCCGCCTTGAGCAACCACTGCGCGAAGCCGAGGCGATTCTGCGGCAGACCCTTGAACGGTGGCAACGCGCTCGGCGTGTTGGCGCTGACCTTCTCGCCGCGTTTGTCGTAGTCACCGCGTTTGAGGATGAACGCTTCCGGCGGCGTCGACTTCTCCACGGAAATGTGGGCCACCGTCCCGCGAGCCTTGATGGTCGCTTCCTCGGCTTGGAGCGTGCGGTGTCCGTTGGCCAACTCCTTGTACTTGGAATCCTGACTGACCAACCACCAATTGAACAGCTCGTCGGTTTCTTGCGGCGTCCGTTTGTCGGCGGGCTTGGTCAGCAGATCGACGGTCCGCTGCGAACCCGCGAGCTGCTGGGCTTCGACCGCGGCCAGTCCCCGGTCGTACAAGCGCAGATCTTGCAGCCCGATTCCGGCGACGCGGCTCGTGGTGTTGCGCTGACCGATCTTGAACGGCACCGTCGTTTTGATCGTCGACTTCAGCGTGTCGGCTTCGATATCGAACGGTTGCACTTCGCCGTCGAGGTAGATCTTGATCCCGGTCGTTTTCGGCGTGCCGTCCCAACTCACCGTCACGTGGTACCACTTCTTAGGTTCCAGCGGCTTCTTCGCCACGACTTTCAGAGCGTCATTCGGATAGCTGTTGATGATGTGGGTGCCGATGCGGTCGTTTTGGATCCACACATCCCACCCGCGGAAGGCGTTCCCCTCGTCCATCCGCGAGACGATCGCGCCGCCTTTGCCTTTCTTGTCGATGGCGATCCACGCCGAGACCGAGAACCCCTGACCCTTCTCGAAGTCGCCGACGGTCGGGAGTTCGATGGCCGGTCCGGCCTGAGTAGTGAATACCTTCTTCCCGGCCCGGCTCATCGCCCAGTTGTACCCCTCTTTGAAGTCGATCTTCTGCGTTTTGGTCCCGAGCACGGCGTTGATCGATTGCCCGGCGGCTTCATGGAGCGGGGCATGGAATACCAAACCCTCGGTCGGAATCTTCCCGGCGAAATCGGAAACTTTGACCGTCTTCGCCCACGCCGTGAAATCGGGCTTCGCTTCCGTCTTGCGGGCGTCGAGCTTCGTTTTCGCCGCGGCCACGTCCTTCGAAATGCTGTCCCACTTGGCCCGGTCCTCGAGCTTCGGCACCGTGATCACCGGCGGCGTGTTGCGGATGTTGCCGTCCATCGCCGCTTGCGTCGTGTTGTTGAAGAACGCGGCCAAGCTGTAGAAATCCTTGGCCGAGAACGGGTCGAACTTGTGATCGTGACAAACTGCGCAGCCCGCCGTGAGACCGAGCCAAGTTTGGCTGACCGTCTCGGTGCGATCGCGGTTGTACAGCACCAGATATTCCTCGCTGATCGCCCCGCCTTCGTTGGTCGTGATGTTGCAGCGGTTGAACCCCGTCGCCACTTGCTGATCGACCGTCGGGTTCGGCAACAGATCCCCGGCGAGTTGCTCGATGGTGAAGCGGTCGAACTTCATATTCTCGTTGAACGCGTTGATGACCCACTCGCGGTAGGCCCAGTTCTCGCGGAAGTTGTCGAAGTGGATGCCGTGGGTGTCGGCGTAGCGGGCCGCGTCGAGCCAATGCCGACCGCGGTGTTCGCCCCACTGCTTCGAGGCGAGCATCTTCGAGACATACTTCTCGTAGGCGTCCGGGCCCTTATCATTGACGAACGCTTCGACGTCTTCCACCTTAGGCGGCAATCCGGTCGTATCGAGCGCCACCCGGCGGGCGAGCGTCCGGCGATCCGCTTCCGGGGCGAAGGTCAGTCCCTTCTTTTCCAGTTCCGCAAGGACGAACGCATCGATCGGATTGCGGACCGCCTTCGCGTCTTTTACCGACGGCACGGCCGGCTTCTTGGGGGCGAGGAACGACCAGTGCTGTTCGTACTCGGCCCCTTGGACGACCCAGTTCTTCAGCGTCTCCTTCTGCGCCGGCGTCAGCTTCTTGTGGGACTTCTCCGGCGGCATCGCCGTCTCGTCATCGGCGGGCAACAAGATGCGAGCGATCATCTCGCTCTCTTCCCATTTGCCCGGCACGAACGCTTTCTTCGCCACCGCCGCATCGCGCTGATCGAGCCGCAGACCCGCTTTGCGTGCCGCGCTGTCCGGCCCGTGGCAAGCGAAGCAATTCTCCGATAGGATCGGGCGAATGTCGCGGTTGTACTGCAGCTTCGCCGGTTTGGCCGGCTGGGCCGTCGCCATCGGCGGATTTTGATTCGACACGATCAAAAGCCCGAGAATGCCGAACAGCGAGCCGAAGCCGAGAAGGCGTGGAGAGAGCGTCATCGTGCGGGCCCTTGGGGCAGGGGATCGATTCGACCGGTGAGGTCTGCGGCGGGAATTTCATTTATATTATAGGTGTGATCGGAGACAAAGGGAACCGCTCATACCGTGGCGACACGTTTCCCAACGTGTCGGAAATAATTGGTGGAGCCTTGTGTCTGTTTTGTTAGCCGGACGCGCCAGCGACGGCTACGAACCGGGTACTCGCCGAGCCGAACGAACTGAATCGATCGAATGGCGGCCGTCGCTGTCGCGTCCGGCTAACAAAACGAGTCGACCCTCATGAAGCCGCTTCCATTCGCGCTCTTCGCATCCATGATCGCCGTCGCACCCGCGAGCGCCGCCGAAGTGGATTTCGCGAAAGACATCGAACCGATCCTCGTACGGTCGTGCGTCGGTTGCCACGGTCCGACCAAGCAGAAAGGGAGCATGCGGCTCGATTCGCGCGAGGCGGCGGTGAAGGCCGGGGCCATCGTCCCCGGCAAAGCGGCCGAGAGCGAATTATTGAAGCGCATCACCAGCGCGGACGCCCAGAGTCGCATGCCTCCCGACCCTGAGAAGCCGCTGGCCGCCGCTGAGATCGCCAAGTTGAAACTCTGGATCGAGCAGGGGGCCAAGTGGCCGGAGAAATCCGGGCCGAAAGCCGATCCGCTCGATTGGTGGAGTCTGAAACCGCTGAAGAAACCGGCGTTGCCGGCGGGCAATTCGGCGAATCTGATCGACGCCTTCATCCAGGCCAAACTCGTCGAGAAAAACCTGATCCCGAGTCCGACCGCCGGCAAGCGCACCCTGATCCGCCGGTTGTACTTCGACCTGATCGGTTTGCCGCCGACGCCGGAGCAGATCGCGGCCTTCGAAGCCGACTCGGCGCCGGACGCCTATTCCAAACTCGTCGATTCGTTACTGGCTACCAAGCACTACGGCGAACGCTGGGCGCGGCACTGGCTCGATGTGGTCCACTTCGGCGAGACGCACGGCTATGACAAGGACCAACCCCGACAGCATGCGTGGCCATACCGCGACTTCGTAATCCGCAGCATCAACAACGATCTATTATACGCTACATTTGTCCAGATGCAAATCGCCGGGGACATTTTGTTCCCGAAATCCCGCGATGGGCTGGAAGCGCTCGGATTTATTTCCGCCGGACCGTGGGATTTCATCGGCCATGCCGAAGTGCCCGAATCCAAAATCGACGGCAAAGTGGCCCGCCACCTCGACCGCGACGACATGGTCTCGACCACGATGCAAACCTTCGTGAGCCTCACGGTGGGGTGCGCCCAGTGTCACGATCACAAGTTCGACCCGATCAAACAGGAGGAGTACTACGGCCTGCAAGCGGTGTTCGCCGCCGTCGACCGCGCCGACAAACGCTACGATGCGGATCCGGCCGTCGCCGCGAAGCGGACGGCGTTGAACGCGAAGCTCCGAGCGCTGACACTGATCGCGGGGTTCGATGCGAAGATCGTCCCCGACACGTTGCCCATCACTCGCGAACTCGGGGCGCTGCCGGCGCAATCGGTGGCTTACATCGGCACCGTGCACACGGGCGTCGGAGCGTTCGCGGGCACCGGGGCCACCGGTGGTAAGCCGAGGCCGATTCACCTGCTGAACCGGGGCAGTGTCACCAAGCCCGGCCCCGAGATTCAACCGGGCGCGCTGTCCGCTGTCAGTGGATTGTCACCGAAGTTCGACCTGCGCGCCGACCACGGGGAAGGGGAGCGCCGCAAAGCGCTCGCGCTCTGGCTGTCCGATGTCAAGAACCCGCTCGTGTGGCGGTCGATCGTCAACCGCGTCTGGCAGTACCACTTCGGTCGTGGGCTCGTCGAAACCGGCAACGACTTCGGCAGAAACGGGAGTCTGCCGACGCACCCGGAATTGCTCGATTTTCTCGCGGTCGAGTTCCGCGACGGCGGGCAATCGATCAAGAAACTGCACCGCATGATCCTGCTCAGCGAGACGTATCGCCAGTCTTCGGACGGCGATGCCAAGTCGGAAAAGCTCGACGCGGGGAATCGGTATCTGTGGCGGATGAGCCGGCGCAAGCTCGAAGCCGAGGCGGTGCGCGACAGCGTGTTGCAGCTCGCCGGCAAGCTCGACGCGACGCTGTACGGCCCGAGCTTCCGCGACTTCGTACTCGAGAAGCCCGAGCATTCGCCGCACTACCAGTACCACCTCCACGATCCGGAGGACCCCAAGAGCCACCGGAGGAGCATTTACCGGTTCGCCGTGCGCTCGCAAACGCAGCCGTTCCTCACGGCGTTGGACTGCGCCGATCCGTCGTTGCAAGTCGATCGGCGCAACCAATCGCAATCGCCGGCGCAGGCGCTCGCGCTGCTCAACAACGATTTCATGGCGGTCATGGCCAAGCACTTCGCGAAGCGTTTGGAAGCGCGGCCGGGCACGGTGACCGACCGCGTCGGTCGCGGCTTTTTGGAAGCGACCGGGCGCAAACCGAAGGCGGATGAGCTGGGGATTTTGTGTGCCCACGCCGAGAAGCACGGCATGGCGAGCCTGAGCCGATTGCTGTTCAATTTGAATGAAGTGGCGTTCGCGGATTGATTGTTAGCCCGACGCGCGAGCGAGGGAGTCGGACCCTCGCTGGCGCGTCGGGCTTACGGGACCGCTCACTTTCCCTTCGCCAACCAGGCCTGCCACGCCGCGTCCAAGGTATCCTGCTTGTAATCCGCCGCCTCGAGCGCTTGGTCGAGCGTCGGCGTCGGCCGCTCTTCGCTCGGTTTGTAGCCGCTCAGCACTTTGGTGAACTTCGTCGGATCGGGCCCGAAGAGCAGGAAATCGACCACGCTCACCGTGATCGTCTCTGTCTCTTTCGTCTTCGATTCGCCCCAAGCGTCCGACGCCTTGAACGACTTTCCTTTGGCGACCAACGCTCTCGCTCTCGTCCGGTATGCGTTCAGCTTCGCCATGTTCCCTTCGACGCGAAACACCATCAGTTTGCCAAAGCCCGTGGTCAACCACCCCGGCAGCACCGCGGACCCGGCGGTCACACCCGACTTCGTATTCAACAGCGCCTCGGCCACGGCCGCGCCGACTTCCCCCGCCATGTCGGCCTCGGTGAATTTGGAATCGGTCTCCAATCCGACGAGGATGTACGGCTCCTTGCCTCGCACTTGGACGGACGTCGTATCGGTCGGATCGGGTCTGCGCTGTTCCACGAGCCGGACGAACGTGTTGAACTCCTTGCGCTCCGGAAGGAAGAAGACCGTGAGTTTGCCGGCCCACGGCGAGTCGGCCGGTTCGAACCTCAGCGTCTTGTGGGCGAGCTCGAACACCTTCTGCACGCCGGCCGCGAGAGTTTTTGCCTTTGCTTCGGGCCACGCGGTGTAGACGAGCAGGTCGGTCGTTTCGACGAGCACCGGTTTGAGCAGCCCGGCCTTGGTGAGCTTTTCCGTCGCCACGGCTTTCTGAGCTTTCACCTCAGCCGGTTTGTCGGCTTTATCTTGGGCGAACGCGGAAGCGGATAGGACGAGCATTGCGAAGACAGAACGAAACTTCGGCATGGTGGGAGGCCTCGAATTGACTGGCGGGGGAAGCGCGATTCCAACATAGTAACTGTGGAACCCTCCCGCGTCACGCGAAGTCCGCCCATGCTCAACATGAGACCTCACCCCCTAACCCCCTCTCTGAAGCGGAGAGGGGGGACCGGAGCCGACAATGCCTTCCTCCCCCGTTGCCTATCGATGTTGCTGGTGGTGCTTGGCATGACGAGCGTATCCGCCGCCGATCCGCCGAAGGTGAAACCGAAACCGAATCGGCTAGCCGGGGAGAGCAGCG